>QMMT01000107.1 GCA_003647385.1 Deltaproteobacteria bacterium | reverse complement strand
TGAAATAATACCTTACAGGATCAATCTGCTCTGAAATAAGCTGCTCTATTTTTGATGTTACGAGCTGTTTTAACACAGTTTTCATTTCATGACCGAGTTTATTTATTTCAAGGAGGGATTTATTAAGCATTTCTTGAACTTGAGCTATCTTCTCGTCCATTTTCTGACGTGCAGCCTCATCCAGAGTCTGGTATACTTCCTGGGGCAATTCTTGGCCATTACTCACTGGAACGACCTTGTAACCTGTTTCTGTCCTGACAGTTGACAGCCCCTGCCTTTGAGCAAATTGTTCAACAGTATAAGAAAGTTTTTTTTGCCTGCTGAAGGTTTCTTTCTGAATGGTATTTTGCTCTTCCTGAAAAGATGGTGTTTCAACGGACGCCGGAATCTGGATCTTTAGCACTTCGATAAACTGGATCATGCTTTGACTAAAATAAACTGCCGATCCTGCCGGCATCTCAATCACAACCGGACAATATGCATCGTCAAAATTATTTACCAGGCAAAGGTCTTCTGAAGTTTTTTGATTTTTGGCATGCTCAATAAGAAGCTTTTTGACAATGGTTGATTTGCCGGTACCTTCCAGACCTGTGACAAAAATATTGTACTCCGAACCCTTCATATTCAAACCAAAATCAATGGCTTCAACAGCGCGTTTTTGACCTATGATGGTGTCTAAAGTATCCAGTTCAGATGTATTCTTAAAATCAAACAGTCTGGAAGGATATTTCTCACTCAAATCTTTTACCAGAACTTCAAATTTATTCACCATTTTTTTTCTCAATCTGTCCCCCTAAAATAAATTTAAACAAATGTAACCAATAATAAAAGCGACAACTATGTTAATTAGTTTCACCAAAATAAAACTACGCTTTGAGATCGCTATCAAAGGCAACATGGCGTGACCATCCTGTGCAATTGAACTGGCAATAAGAATACTCATAGGAATCGAACCATTCGCATACAGTGTGACAAATATTAAATGAGGGCCTGATTCGGGAACTATGCCCACGATTACTGCAACCGTTAAAACGACTATCAGGTTATTCTGGACCCAGGATTCAACATTTATGTAACTATCCAGAAAATGAATCAACAGCAGTGTTCCAAATGTCCAAATGAAGATACGCGGAAGATGTTTTTTTAAAACATGCTCCCATAAATGCTCTTCCAGAAAATGATCCGGCACGGTACTGACAACAAATAAACTTAACAAAATTCCAATAGTAAACGTAATTAATTTCCAATTCCAAAGATTTGAACCCAGGCTGCCGGTGAAAATAAAAAAAAGGAACAATAATAAGAATCCCATAAGGATCGCTCTTGCAAAGGTAATATTCTTTAATTGATATAATAATTTTCCTTTTGGGAAACAATGACAGTCTTTTTTCTCATGCAGTTCCAATCCATGATCAAGTTTTTCCACGAGAAAGTAAGGATTTTCAATAAACAGATCAGTTAAAAACCCTGCAATCAATCCAATAACAAGAAGGGTACCCGATATGAATAATGCTTTCATTGGGAAAAGCGAAAACATCACAAATGCTTCGTCTCCACTTGTAGCAATCATTGTTGTTACTAGTGCGCCAATCGTCATTATTTTATGAGAATAAAGCGAAACAACAGTAAAACCACCCAGGCATCCGGGTGTTGAGCCAAGAAGTGCTCCTAAAAGATATTGCATCCATTGATTTTTTCTAAGGTTGCTTTGCCATCTTCCCTTTGTTTGAACATTAATATATTCAATGAGAAGCAACATAATAAATACAAAACTGCTGATCATCATTGATTGTTTGAAAACATTGATCATCATTTTAATTCCCCATTGTTCTGTTCAATCATTTCCAGTATCCAGCCCTGTATCAGTGCACCAATCAGAATATAGAGCGACAGCACCACGGTAAAGGTCCAGCCGAAGTAGTCGACCATCATTGGCAGCAGTGGAATTTTTACAGCTCTGGAAAAAAAGAAAACCACAATCAGTCCGGTTCGCATGCCATGACCCCTCAGATCTTCGAGCAGTGGATACCAGGCATACATTGGTCCATGACTGATCACACCGGCTGCCAGAGCCCATAACCAGGCTTTGGCTCTACTTTCCCTTCCAAGATGGCTGGCAATCTGTTTCGGCTTTAAAAAATAGTTAAGCATTGCTGTGAACAGAATTACGGCAATAAAAATCGGTATAACTTTCATCAGGATCAGGATACTTATCTTTAAGGCTGACAGGGATATCCCACTGTTAAACAGGGAAAGCACGCCATAGAAGATAATGACAGCCGACAGCAGGTATTTACCGCGAAAGGCAAATGCTTTTTCCTTCATGACAGCACCTGGATAGTCAGCGTCGTCAATACAGCAATTATTATTGTAAAGACAAAGGCCAGAATATTACGATACAGGGTAAAACGCCCTCCAAATACTGCAGTTTCAGCTGGTAGATGCACAAAGCTCAAGGTCACCCAGGACAAAATAAAGGCACTCACCGCATAGAGTGAAACACTCTGAGCCAGCAATTCTCCACCAAGCAGGTAGCTTATCACCGGATTACCGGATGCAGCCGCGCCGGTCAGAGCACCAATCAGTGTATCGATCATGAAATTCCCTCGAAACAGAGAAGAGAGCATCTTCGGGGTTACCAGAACCTTAAAGATGCCAACAAGACCGATAACTCCAAGCAGTAATGGCGCCATAGCCCAGAAAGAAAGGCTGCTTTTTTGCAGAATTTTCCAAAATGAGGCCTTTTGTGGGGTTTTTTCCCGTTGTTTTTTCTGCGTAGTATTATTTTCCATCTATATTCCTGATACGTATTTTTTTGTTAATCCTTTCCATTATTTTATTTCAGTGAAATCCAAACAGCAGACCGGACTGATAAAAAATAAAACTGGTTATCCATGCAATACACAGACCTGAAACCAGGCTGAGCAGGGTGATTTTTATGGAACGTGATTCTGACCAGATAGTGGCAATAGTTGCTATACATGGAGTGTAGAGCAGGCAGAAAAGCATAAAACAGATGCTTTGCAATGGGGTAATATGACTGATCATTTGTCCAGCCACGTCTGATCCGCTATAAATAACAGCCAGGCCGCCAACCACTATTTCCTTGGCAATGAAACCAAAAATCAAGGCCACGGTTTCCTGCCAGCCAATTCCCAGCGGATAAAAAACCGGTGTCAGCATATGTCCCAGCTGTCCGGCCCAGGTTGCTGCACTGCCGGGACATTGCAGCCATATCCCAGCAGTATGGTAATAAAGGCTTTGCCGTCCAGGCCAAGCCAATGCATGAGTCTGTCCATAAGAAACGCAGCCCGGGCCATGTAACCACTGTCTTCAATCAGGGACATGAAAAAGAAAAACAGGGCAATGATCGGGAAAAACGATGTGACTACAGATATGCCCTGCCATAATCCGTCAAAAAGAAAACTCTGCAGCCACACTGGCCAGGATATAACCAATGCCTGGCTGGCCAGCCAGGTACCGACCCTGTCAAATCCTGTGGAAAGAAGCTCCTGAAGTGGAGCACCAAGCCCGTAAACTCCTTGAAAAAGCAGGAACATGAGCAGGAAAAAAATAGGCAGCCCAAAAAAACGGTGCAGGAAAATACGATCCAGTTGTTTAGTCAGTTGATCTTCAAAGGCTGGCTGGTCATGAAGAACTTCCATTGCAAGTCCCCTTGCAGCATTAAAGCGACAATTGGCACAGGCCACAGGGATACTTGTTCTCAGGGATTGCTTTAACCGCCTGTACCATTGACGGGTCACGACAGCCGCCTTATCATCGTTTGCCCTTTGTTCCGGGTCATCTTCTTCCATCAGCCGCATGGCCAAAAAAGTATGATCAAGGCGGGTGTCAATACCGGATTGATTGATGGCTTCGGTAATTTCGCTAAAAGCCTTTTCAAGAAGAGGAGGGCATGAAATATGTGGATTCCTTGTCTTTTCAGGATATTTTATAACTTTGTAAAGATTTTGTTTAAGATCTGGTATCCCTTCACCGGTCCTGGCTGACAATTCAGTAACCGGCACACCCATATGCTGGCTCAATACTTTGAGATCAAATGATATTCCCTGACGTCTGGCTTCATCTATCATATTCACAGCCACCACCATGGGCAGGCCGCTGAGTGCCATCTGCAGGGTCAGGCCCAACCCCCTGTACAGGTTACGCGCGTCCAGAATATTGAGAATAATATCAGGTGGTGACTGGAGAAAATAATTACGCACTACCCGTTCCTCTTCGGTAACTGGAGAAAGGGCATAGGCTCCCGGAAGATCAATCAGATTGATGCTGTATTCTCCTAAGACAAAACTACCGCTTTTCTGCTCAATAGATACTCCCGGCCAGTTGCCGGTTGCCTGGCCGGACCCTGTAAGGCGGTTGAAGAGGGTAGTCTTGCCTGAATTTGGAATGGCAGCTAAAGCAATCGTGACAGAAGCTTCAGTTTTGTTCATTACTGATCCTTTCAATAATAATTTTTTTTGCCTCTCCCCTGCCAAGTTCAACCTGCTTGTTCAAATCAACCTGGCACACCAAGACAGGCTTGTTACCTGTTCTCTTGATTTGGAGGAGTTTTTTTTCCTTAATTCCAGAACGTTCCATACGCTGACGAAAGGTCTTACCTCCCGTCAAGGCCCGGATTCTGTATGTTTGACCAACTTTCACCAGTTCAGAGTCCAGTGGCATGGCCACAGGCTCACAGGTCATAGCAGCAATCTCCTGCTGCCTTAGGGCAAAACTCTGCCCCTGATCTCCTGTTACCTCAATAGTGTCGCCAAGCGGCGCGATCCGTATAATATGCAAATGAGTTCCCGGTAGAATTCCCATCTGGGCCAACCTCTGAGCGGTTTTGTCATCAGATCCGAGAGAACGGATAATACATTCGCTCTGAGGCTGTAAAGCAGATACCGGCATATGTTGAGTTGTTGTCATCTTGTTTTCCTTTAAGTTTTAGAAAACCAGGCAGTGGCCTACATATTTTGTTTATGGGCCCGGAGTGATGACAACCGGTACCGGGGAATATTCGATGACCTTTTGAGCAGTCCCTCCCATATTAAAATCTCCGGTTTTTCCCCTCCTGCACATAATCACCATATCAATATTTTGGCCGGATATAAAATCAATAACTTTTCGGGCAGGATCACCAATATCGATATGCGTATGATATTCAGCGCAGTCTTGTAGATGTTTCCGACAAATTTCGTCCTGACGTTCCCGGGCCTTTTTTGTTTCCCATTCAATCAGCCGGTCAGCATGAGACCTGTCAAAGTCGCCATACCAAGATTCATGGTGGGCCAGATCCTGGGCTACATAAAGGACGTGAACAACTGCATTATATTTTTTTGCCAGCGATCTGACATGGGGCAAGGCTCCTTCCGAGCATTTCGACAAATCGTTTGGCCACAAAATATTTTTTATCTCACCCATGACTCTACTCCTCTTTTGTTTAAAACCAGTGCGTCATACCTGTTTTAATATTTTGCCATCTGATTTACAATCTGCTTGGTATATTAAAACCCTTGGTTGGGAATCGGCTCTTTACCACCGATTCCAACCATGATGACAAACACGGTGTAGTGATAGTTCAGGCCTTATATCCCTGATTATCCCTTTGCCAAGCCTGGCAGAAGGGATGGAGGTACAACAATCACCGAACAGGGCGCTTTTAAAATCATTTCAGTTGCTGTGAGTCCCAAAGAGCCGGACGCCGGCCCTTCTCCCACATCAAGAGGTGTTTTTGTCGACGTGCCGATGACGATCGCATCTATACCGGCATCCTTTGCCAGACTCGACATTTTATCCACCTGATCGCCGTCGGAAACGTTGATCATGTAATCAGAAAATCCTCTGTTTTTCATTCGTTCCGCATAAGCCTCAACCATGCGTGTTTCGCTGTCCTTGATTTTTTTAATGGTTTCTTCTTCATTTAAATCAAGGCTACCCAGTCCGTGGTAGATCCATAATTTAGCATTGTTTTCGATTGCCAGGTTAATGGCAAAGTTAAAAATATGATCACAATATTCCGTTAAACAGGTGCCGAATAAAATTTTGTTATACATGATTTTATCTCCTTAACATTTGAGTGAGTTAAAGTGCAGGCTAAATAACTTCCGCCTGCACTTCACATGACACTGCACTAGTTACCAAGCGTATCAGCTGTAGCCTCTTGTTTAAGATGCTCATTCCATTTTTCACCCCAAAGATCTGGTACAGTCTCTTCCACCTGAATAATGGAATCCCAGCTAATGCCGATTTCAGTAAAAATATTTTTAAGATCTTCTTCACTTTGTGCCATCCAGATACAATACCGAACCCCTTTGTCATCATTGTAATAAGTTCTTATCCAGGTACCGGCTTCTACGTTAGCCAGTTTTCTCCAATTGGCCTGTACTTCATCACAGTCAATATCAGGGTTGTTATGAACCATCATATATCTATTAAGTTTACTCATTGTCATTCTCCTTTATTATTGGTTTGTATTATTTTTACTTTTCTAAACAAATGCGCATTTTACACTTAAGTTAAAAACTATTATTTCAACAATCATGCCAGGCATAGACTCAAATCTTTTTCAATTTTATAAATAGTCGTAATAATGGATAAAAAGTGTCAAATAAATTTACTAATTTCATAAAATTATTAATGATTGACAAGGGCATCATCCGTTACTTATGATGACACCTACACAAGGTGGCGCCACCGGTGGCGCTGAGATTAGTGAGAAAGGATACAGTATAAAAGATTTATTTTTTACAATTTAGTTTGTATATAAAAAAGACAGAAAAGAAGATGATTGCAATGTAAAGCAAGAAAAAATTTTGAAACCAAAAAACTCTAATAAGGTATCCGGCCATAAGAGGAAATATGGCTGGAATAATATTCCCTGCTCCTACGAATCCGGTATAGATAGTCCTGTTTTCCTTTCCTGACACTTCCAACAAAACCCCATTCATTGTTATGGAAAAGATGGAATACACAATGC
>QMMT01000106.1 GCA_003647385.1 Deltaproteobacteria bacterium | reverse complement strand
TCAATTATAGCCGAACAGACCGGGTACACAGCAGACATGCTGGAAGATGATCTGGATCTTGAAGCGGATCTGGGGATTGATACGGTGAAGCAGGTTGAAATATTTGCCAAGGTATCTGCTCGTTTTGGTTTTAAAGTGCCGGATGATTTAAAATTGCGTGATTTGAATACGATTGCTAAACTCAGTGACTATGTCCAGTCTAAAACAGATGGATTGGTTGAAAATGATAAACAGGGGAACAGATCCGAATCTGCACCTGTAGCTGAAGATTTGCCCACACAGGGTGAAGATGCTAAAGTGACGGTTAAAGAGGTGATTGCCGAGCAGACCGGGTACACAGCAGATATGCTGGAAGATGATCTGGATCTTGAAGCGGACCTTGGTATTGATACAGTGAAACAGGTTGAGATTTTTGCCAAGGTATCCTCTCGTTTTGGTTTTTCAGTA
The DNA here is from genome assembly GCA_003647385.1 of Deltaproteobacteria bacterium. Taxonomy (GTDB): domain Bacteria; phylum Desulfobacterota; class Desulfobacteria; order Desulfobacterales; family Desulfobacteraceae; genus Desulfobacula. The sequence goes on along the minus strand of QMMT01000106.1, from coordinate 6,550 downwards.
CCGGATGATTTAAAACTGCGTGATTTAAACACCATTGCTAAGCTCAGTGATTATGTCCAGTCCAGGGCAGGTGTTTCATCAACGTCTCAAACTAAAGAAGCAACATCTGTAGAAGCTGATGAAGTATCTGGGAGAATTGATATTATTGATCCCTTAAATGGAGATGATGAATTTCCTGATCCTGTATCACCCATTAAACGCCTGGTCGTAAGACTTAAGGAATCTGACATCCCCGAGCTTTCCAAAAAAGATTTTAAGGGTAAGAAGATCATTGTTTCTCTGGACAGTCATGGGTTTGTTGAAAAGATTATAGAAAAAATAAAAATGAAAAAGGGAGAGGTCATCACCATTGGCGGCAAGGATGCTGATTTTAAGTTTGACCTGACCGATGTTGCCGCCACGGAAAAACGGGTGGAAGAATTTAAAGAAACATATCCGCAGGTGAACGGTTTTATTCATCTGGCACCCCTTGATTTCTATTTTGATCGAAAAGATTCCAAAGAAGATTCAGACGAATCCCTTAACACGACGATTAAATCTTTTTTTGTCATGATCAAGAGTCTGTTTGAAACCCTTGATAAAAAAGAGAATATCATTGGGACCATTACCTTTGATTCTGTAGTATTCCCTTATCAGGAGGACTGCGGCGATATCCATCCCTTGTTTGCAGGTCTTGCAGGTCTTTTAAAAACCGTGAACAAAGAAATGCCGGACACCCGGGTCAAGGTGGTGGATTTTTCGTATAAACAGCCAAAAAAGAGTATCGAAAGGATCACCGAACTATTCCTCAATGAACTCTTATGTGACAATACCCGCTGTGAGGTGGGATATAAGAATAAAAAACGGTATGGTCTGTCCATGAAGACTTCCATTGCAGACAGGACCCAGCAGATCATATCCCCAAAAGATACGCTTCTTGTAACAGGTGGTGCCGGCGGTATTACCTATGAAATTATTAAAAAGATGGTTGAAAAATATAAAGTCAACCTGATTATTCTGGATATCAATGACATTTACAGTACCGATCAAAAATATCTGGATAAAACATCTACCCAGGCAGAACTCATGGGACTGCTCAAAGAGGATATGCCCGGGGTAAAACCCATTGAAATAAAACGGGCCCTTGATCGCCTGATGCGGGTTCGACTATCGCTTGAAAATATTGAATATCTGGAGTCATTGGGTGCCAGTGTTGAGTATAATTGCGTGGATGTAACGGATTTTAAGGCAGTAAGGAAAGCCGTTGACAAGTATGACAAGATCGACGGCGTTTTTCATGCAGCCGGCATGGAGATGAGCCAATTTATTCCTAAAAAGGAACTCTGGTCTTTTGAACTGGTGGTGGACGTCAAAGTTAAAGGTATGCAGAACCTTCTTGCGGCATTTAAGGACAGGAAGTATAAATACTTTTTTACTTTTTCATCGGTTACTGCCCGTTTTGGAAACGAGGGTCAGGTGGATTATACATCTGCCAATGATTTTCTTGGGAAAACCTTGTTTCGCCAGAAACAGCTCCATCCTGAAAGAACCTATAAAGTATATGCCTGGACAGCCTGGGGTGGTGTCGGCATGGCAACCAATCCAACAGTGAAAAAAGTACTCGAGGAAAGAGGCATCCAGTTCCTTCCCATGGAACAGGGCGTTAAGTTCTTTATGGCAGATCTTTTAGATAAGACAGAGTCGGAAATGGTATTTTCCGGTCTTGATTATTCCTTTGACAAAGATGGTCTCCTGGGAGACCCGGGAGACATGGCGTTTCCGTTTCTGGATACCCCGATAGAAAAGACCCCTGCCGGAATGACGTATTCAAGAGTGCTGGATGTTGAAAGGGATGTCTTTCTTCATGATCATACCATGGAAGATGTGCCGCTTTTCCTGGGTGCAACCGGGATTGAAACCATGGCTGAAGTGGCAAGGTCGTTGTCGGAAGACAAGGCACATTTTGTTGAATTGACTCATTTTCAGATTCCCTATGGGATCAAACTTTTAAAGGGACGTCCTAAAGAGCTTTTGATTTCAGGTGATCATGAAGAAGACGGTGTGTTCAAGTGCCGGATAACCTCCCAGTTCAAAAACCCCAAAGGTCTTGTCATGGGGGAACCTAAGCTTCACTATGAAGGTCAATACAGGTTTGCACAAAAGCCTTTAAAACCCAAAAAGATCAAGTTGCCGCAATTTAATCGGGTATCCTTTGAAGGAGATCTTGAAACACTGGTGTATAATCCCAAACGGCTGTTCATGTTTGGTCTTTTCAATACCATTACGGATATTAATTCTTTTGATGGTAAAACGCTTATCACAACCATTGAGGACAAAAGTAAAAAAGAGTTTTTTAAAGGGGTAAAAGAGCCCAGGTTTGTGGCAGCCCCCATCCTGGTTGATGCCATGTTCCAGACCGGAGGTCTTCTTGAGTTTTTTACCACTTCAAGAACCGTACTGCCCTTTAAAATAAAATCCTTAAAATTTTATAAGGATGTTGAAAGAAACCGGGAATACTTCTGTATTACTAAGAAAATTACCTCAGGAATAGAGACCAATACCTATGACTTGAAACTAACCGATAAAAAAGGAAATGTTTTTATTGAGGTGAGCCGTTTTGAAATGGTGAAACTCAATCAACTGGATCCTGAAGACCGGATTGTTGACCGGGTTGATTTTACTTTTTCCAATAAAAAGCAGGGAGCAAAGGTCAAATAGACAAGATTTGAGTATTTAATTTATAATTTTCAAAACGGTTCTGATTGTTGTATGTTATATCCTCTAATTTAACGGGGGATATTAAATTTAACAGTGACGAGTGAAGTAAATAAAATACTTGTTTTATCTGTCATGCCGGATCAGACAATTGTTCCGGAGTGGGAGAATGCCAGCAAAAAATTTTGTAAAAAAACAGACAAGATTCAAAATGATATTTACAGCAGTTTTATTCAAGACCCGGAAAACTGGCTGTTTGATCTCGGGTTTTGCCGGCAGCATGCAGAACTTTCATCTTCAATTAATTATTTTGCCGGTATTTCCAGGCTGTTTATTCACAAGCTCAGTCGGATTCCGGAACTTGAAGCCCTGCGGCATAAGGCTGTTGTTGATATTTCAGATCATGAACTGAATCAGTTTGCCCAAATCCTGCCAATGATCACAGGTGCCGAGTACCTGAACCAGGAGATGCTATCAAGATTATGGGTCAGGCTTGGGACGTCATTCTCTCTGCAAATTCAGGCATATGGCGAAACAGTGGCCTCCTTTTTCCATGCAAAAAATCCATTGGTTCACCTGGCCGGCCGGGTCTTTTTTCATCTGGTGGAAAACAAAAACTCTGATCTGCCTTTTGCATTTATGGCGACGTATTCGGCTGGAATGGGAGGCAATGGAAAACCAAGACATCTGCCCCTTAAGCATGCCATACAAGCATATCGTGATGATGATTTGATCAAACTTCTTTCAACGGTCTATACTGCTGCTGAGAAGAGCGAACTGATTGAATCTTTAATTGAAACAGGAGAATTGTTTCACCCCTTAGCGTGGAGTTCCGACGAAGCCTTTCTCTTTTTGAAAGAGATTCCTCTTTATGAGGAGTCCGGAGTATTGTGCCGAATACCGAACTGGTGGAAACAGCATTCCAAAGGAGTCCGGCTGAACCTCTCATTTGGTGATACTATACCTTCTTTTGTCGGAATGGATGCTCTGGTGGATTTTAACCCGGGTCTTCTTCTGGGCGATACAACTATTTCCAGTCAAGAAGCCCGGAAGATGCTTGAAGCATCCGAGGGTCTTGTTTTTATTAAAAACAGATGGGTCCGGGTCGATCATGAAAAACTAAAATTGGCGCTTGAGGCGTGTGATAAGATCAAACATCTGGCAGGTAATGGATTGACAATTAGTGAAGCCATGCGGATGCAGCTCAACCCTGGAAAAATATTTAATAAGGCTGCCGGGGGAATAGAGTTTAGTGTTTCAAACGGGGCATGGCTTGAATCTGTAATTGAAAAATTAAAAAATCCTGGCCTGGTTAAAAATGTCAAGCCCGGGAAAGGGTTTTGTGCGGACCTTCGAGAGTATCAGGAAAAAGGACTGAACTGGCTTTGTTTCCTTGATTCCCTGAATTTTGGGGCCTGCCTGGCCGATGATATGGGCCTTGGAAAAACGATTCAGGTTCTTGCTTTTTTAAGTACGTTTAAAAAAAAGAAAACGTTGCCGGCCAGCCTTTTAATTGTTCCGGCATCCCTTATTTCAAACTGGGACAGTGAGATTGAAAAATTCTATCCCGGCTTGATAGTCCATGTGGCTCATCCGGGTTTTTTATCTTCCAATAGTAAGAAAAATTTGAGTGAGAAAAAAGAAAAATCAGTTAATGGCAGCAAGTCAGTTCAGAAAAATAAAAAAGAGCTGGATCAATACGATCTTGTGATAACCAGTTATGCTCTTGCCATGCGATATGAGTGGCTGATGGATTACCATTGGCACTACGTGATACTGGACGAAGCCCAGGCCATTAAAAATCCGGGTACAAAACAGACACGAGCTGTGAAAAAGTTAAAATCCGGGAATCGAATTGTCATGACCGGAACCCCGGTGGAAAACAGGATTTCAGACCTTTGGTCTCTTTTTGATTTTTTAAATCCAGGTCTCCTTGGGAATAAAAGCGAATTTACTTCATTTTCAAAAAAACTGAAAAAATATCCACAAGGGTATGCTGGTTTGAGAAATATTGTTTCACCCTATATTCTTCGCAGGCTCAAGACTGACAAGACTGTTATTTCAGATCTGCCGGATAAGGTGGAGATGAAAAGTTTTGCAGATTTAACCAAAAAACAGATTGTCCTTTATAAAAAATCCGTGGCAGATCTTAAGGAAACAATATCGGCGTCAGAAGGCATACAGCGAAAGGGACTGGTTTTGTCTTCGCTTATGAAGTTTAAACAATTGTGCAACCACCCGGATCAGTTGATCGGAACCGGAGAATATAAAGAATCGGAGAGCGGAAAATTTCAGCGGTTGCGCGGAATCTGTGAAATCATCTATGAAAAAAGAGAACGGGTTCTCGTGTTCACCCAGTTCAAGGAAATGACCGAGCCCATAAGGGCTTTTCTTGAAACTATTTTTAATCATAAAGGACTTGTGCTGCATGGCAGTGTTGCCGTTGGTAAAAGGAAAAAAATTATACAGACCTTTCAGGATGAGATTTATTGTCCTTTTTTGGTGCTTTCCCTTAAGGCCGGCGGTGTGGGGCTCAACCTGACAAAGGCCAATCATGTTATTCATTTTGACCGGTGGTGGAATCCTGCTGTTGAAAATCAGGCGACTGACCGGGCCTTCCGGATCGGCCAGAATAAGAAGGTCATTGTGCATAAGTTTGTCACCCGGGGTACCATTGAAGAGAAAATCGACATGATGCTGGAAGAAAAAAAAGAGATGGCTGACCAGGTGGTCTCCCATTCCGGCGAAACCCTGATTACAGAAATGAATAATACCCGTCTGATGAATTTGTTCAAACTGACGTTATAGGTGAAATAATGAGTTATTATGGATTCCCCAAATATGTGTCTGTGGGAGAGAAAAGGGCCAAAGCTGAGAAAAAAATAAAGCAGCTGAAAAAGAAAAACCCTGGTATTCAACCGGTCATTATAGAAGGCCGGTCCCTTGCAAAAACCTGGTGGGGCAAAGAATGGAATCATAACCTTGAGCGATATGCCGACTTTAGCAATCGAATCGGCCGCGGCAGAAGCTATGTCCGTCACATGGCCGTACTGGATCTGAAAATCAAACCAGGCAAGGTTGAGGCATTGGTTTCGGGGTCGGGTTCAAGGCCTTATCATGTTTTGATTAAAATTAAGCCCATACCTGAAAAAAACTGGGCTGCGGTCAGGCAGAGCTGCAAAGGAAAACTGGGCAGCCTGAAAAAGCTGGTTACCGGAAAATTTTCAAAAGAGCTGGGCTCAATGTTTACACAGGAAAGGGGCGGGCTGTTTCCCGTTCCAAAGGAGATTGATTTTGACTGCAGCTGTCCGGACTGGGCATATATGTGCAAACATGTAGCTGCCACACTTTACGGTGTCGGTGCAAGGCTGGATCAGGATCCCGGTCTTTTTTTTGTGCTGCGAAAGGTTGATATCAATGACCTTGTCACCCAAACGATCAAAGAAAGCAAAAAAGACCTTCTTTTAAAGGCAAAAAAGAAAACATCGCGGGTCATTGAAGATGAAGCCGGGCTTTCAGATATGTTTGGTATTGATCTGGGAGATGAAATCAAGAAGGAAATCAAAATTTCAAAACCCGGGAACAATAAAAAGATAACAGCCACCAGGAAAATAGAGCAGATCATTTCTAATGAAAAAAAAGGTATCCCTGTTTCCCGAGTAATTGAAAAATCCGGGATGGCACCTCAAAAGGTGAGAAACATTCTGTCCCGTCTCAAGAAAACGAAGAGAATTGATACGGTATCCCGCGGTGTTTATATCATTCGGTAATTGATATTGATAAACGAGTCGTGAGGCTGGAAACCCTTGTGAAAGTGGCAAAGGTTAAGTAAATTAAAGATTAAGCCTAATCTCAG
>QMMT01000105.1 GCA_003647385.1 Deltaproteobacteria bacterium | reverse complement strand
GTTTATATTGTCGCAGGATCAAAGATTATGCCCAGAACCGATACAATAACATCATCCACAGTTATCATGATGTCAGCAGGTGTCGTTTACACCCTTGTCATTTTGGTTAAGGGCGCTCATTTTCCTTCGGGGCTATCGGGGTGGGGAGCAATTGGCGGTGTTGTGGTGGTGTCCACGGTGATTGCCATTGTGACATTTTTTGAAGGTCTAAAAAGAATTGGCCCGGTTCATTCCTCCATGCTGTCAACCTTTGAGCCTGTGGTAACCGTTGCACTGGCCTGGGTATTCTTTAATGAAGGACTAACCCCCCTCAAATTTCTGGGAGGAGCGCTGATCCTTGTGGCGGGTATCCTTTTGGCACGAAAATAATCCTGAGAAAGGAACTACCATTTAATTCCTCAATCCCACTGGTTTTGCAAGGATTTCAGTTTATTCTTCATTGCCCCTGAGCCGTTCAAGGCTCCTTTTCCAGTTTGCATGGATGGTCTTGCTGACCAAGGCGGTATCCCCTGTTTTGAATGCCGAAATAATAGTTTCATGCTCTTGAATGGAATTTTTTGCCATGGAGGCAGCCCCCCCCTTAATGAAGTTTACCTCAAGACGGCGGTATCGTATTTTTAAATCCTGGAGAATCTTGATAAGGGGGGCGTTCCGAGTCCGTTCAATAAAGACATTGTGGAAAATGGCATCTGCTCTGGATGCGGCAACTGGATCATTTCTATCATAGGCTATTTCCAGTTCCTTGTTGGCCTGGCTCATTTTTTTGAAATCTTCGTCAACCAGCGTACCTATGGCAAAGCTTGACGCCAGACTTTCAAGGGTCCAGATGATGGGGTAAATCATCTCCGGCTCCTTTGATGAAATTTTAGATACCCGTGTCCAGCGATTGGCTGAAGATTCAATTAGATCCATGTCCTCAAGTCGTCGCATGGCTTCCCTGACCGGTGTTCGGCTAACCCCCATATGTTCGGCCAGCTCCTTGTCCAAAAGTTTTTCTCCAGGGCTAAGAATTCCTTCAGCGATCCAGGTCAACAATTTGTTGAACACCTCATCTCGCATGGAGGGGCGATTGATTTGGTCATCGCTTACAGGTAGGGGCATAGGGTCAAGTTCCTCCGTATCTAAAATGTTTAATCGCTTAAGCATTTGATTATATTATATCGGATATAATATATTAATCTTTCAAAATAGGTCAATACTTAAATTTTACCCTAAATCCACTGTCTGATTTTTAATTCACAAATTTTCCCTGTATATATCCTGAGGGTACCCATTCTTTATTGAACAGTGCAATTTTTTTACGGGCTTCAGGAAAAATATTATTTATATGTTTTCCTTGACAAAGAGATCTTTGTGTGTAATATATCCAGTATATTGGATATTAAATATAAAATGCAAGATATTGAAGGATTTTAAATAGCCAACAATTTGGAAAAGGGGGGGACCCCTATAAGGAGTTTTTTTTATGAATATCAACTGTCAAAATGATAAACCGCAGTTCAAGATTCTTACGGAAAAAAAGATAGAAGATTTGTACAGTGCCGCCCTTCAGGTATTGGAAAGAACCGGAACGGCTATCGAGTGTCAGGAAGCGATAAATCTGCTTGGGGATGCCGGGGTGGATATTTCCGACCCTTTAAAAGTTAAAATTCCTTCAAAGCTGGTGGAGAAGGCCATCACCGATGCTCCCGGGGTGATTCCCATCTATAACCGGGACGGTGAGCCGGCCATGGTCCTTGACGGGAAGAGCGGTTCTCACTTTGGAGCGCAGGTGGACAGCATGAACTACCTTGACCCGTATACTCAAAAACGCAGACCTTTTGAAGTCCAAGATATAATTGACCATATCCGGATAACGGATGCGCTTGAAAATGTTGAATGGTTTTTTACCTGTCCTGGGTACAGTGTTGTGCCAGGGGTGATTGCTGAAAAGCTCAGCGTGCTTCAATGTGTCCTTAACAGCACCAAGCCGATGGTTGCAGAAATATTAACAGTACCGGGTCTGCGAGGGATGATTGACACCTGTGCGATGATTGCTGGCGGTGAAGATCAATTAAGGAAAAAACCATTTTTCATCGGTTCTGCAGAACCGGTAACACCGTTGTTCCAGGGAAAAGAAGCCATGGAGAAAGGACTTATTTGTGCTGAAAAAGGCATTCCTCACGTGGTTTACGGGATGCCGATGCTCGGTGCTACTGTGCCGGCAACACTTGCCGGATGCATTGTGATAGGGCTTGCCGAGGTTTTGGCAGAACTGGTCGTGTTGCAGCTGAAAAATCCGGGGACGCCGGTTATCTGCGGGTCATTGCCTTCTGTCATGGATATGAAAACAACGATATTTTCTTTTGGTGCACCGGAAATGAGCCTTATGGTTGGGGCAGTTACCGAAATATACCATCATTTAGGTCTGCCGTCATTCGGAACTGGCGGATGCAGTGATGCAGCCATTGTCGGGGCCCAGGCCGGTATAGAGACTACTTATCAGGCAATGATTTCTTCGTTTACCGGGGCAGATCTGGTCCATGACGTCGGCATCATTTATCATGATCAGATGGTTTCCCCGGAACTTACAGTGCTGGTCAATGAAATCCTTGGCATGGTCAATGTGGCAACCCGGGGGATCGAGGTGAGTCCGGAGACGCTTGCCCTTGATTTAATCGAAAAGAAGGGACCAAAAGGCAGCTATATCTCAGAGCCGCATACGTTTCGCCATTTCAAAGATTTTTGGATGCCGGAATTATTCGACCGCAGTTTTGAGCCGAGCAAAAGTCCTGGCAATTGCGAGGATCTGGTAAGACAGAAGACAATTGATATCCTTGAAAACCACGAACCGAAACCGTTGGAGGCACAAATGGTGGCAGAGCTTAAGAAGTTGGAGAAATCATGGTTTGATCAGGAAGGATTGAAATATGAATATCCAAAGGCGGGTAAATAGTGCCTGAACAGAAAGTCTCAATGCACTATGGTTTAGGCATCAGCGCCAAAATTCTTGTCTTAAGTTTTTACTAATTACTGATTTAATCATTGCTTTTTAGTGAAGCGGTTCAAGGCTTGAATCTACAATGAATTTTGTCTGAGGGTTTATTCATGGGTTTCTTTGGACACACGTGAATGAACCTATAATCGGTATAGTGAGAGTGTTTATATGAAATTTAGGTATCAATGCAGTGAGTGCGGTGAATGTTTTGAAATTACCCCTGATCTGTACACCTGTCCCCGGTGCGGATTGCACCAGGGAAAAGATGAACCGCTGAGAGGGATACTTGAAGTGGCAATCAAGGGTAAAATCGGAGAGAAATTTAATATGTTCGATTTCCTGCCGGTGGAGCAGGAGTATTTCCCACCGATTCCCGTTGGAAATACTAAATTGTGGCGTCCGACCAATATAAATGAGAAATATAATTTTCCAAATCTGTGTATAAAAGACGACGGTTCCAACCCCACCGGATCATTTAAAGACAGGGCGTCATATCTGGTCGCAGCCTTTGCAAAAAAACACAATATAAATGATATTGTGCTGGCATCCACGGGAAACGCCGGTTCTTCCATGGCCGGAGTGGGGGCTGCCGCCGGTATGAACATTATTCTATTTCTACCGAAATCCGCACCCGAGGCGAAAATGGTCCAAGCCAGGCAATACGGCGCAGAACTCATTATCGTGGATGGCTCATATGACGATGCATATGAATTATCAATGCAATACCATGAGCAACACGGATGCATGAGTCGCAATACCGCACATCAGCCAATGACGATTGAAGGTAAAAAAACCGTATCGATAGAGCTTTTTAAAGATTTGGGCCGTGCGCCTGATTATCTTTTTGTCGCATCCGGCGATGGTGTCATTCTGAGCGGCATCTATAAAGGATTCCGGGATTTAATGCAGTTTGATTTGATTGAAAAGATGCCTGTTATTTATTCGGTACAGGCGGAGAACAGCAATGCGATCTTCCGTGCCATTAACGATGGAAAATTTGACGGCAAAAAAGCACATACAGTGGCGGATTCCATTTGTGTCGATATTCCCAAAAACGGCTACCATGCGGTCAGACAACTTAAAGAATACAAGGGACGCTGTGTCTGTGTCAGTGATGAAGAAATTTTAGCAGCGCAAAAAGAGTTGTCTTCCGATGCCGGACTTTTTACGGAACCTGCCGGCGCTACAGCGTTTGCCGGTTTTTTAAAAGAGAAAAAAAATCTGGAAAACAATGCTTCCATAGCCATCCTGACAACCGGCAGCGGATTGAAAGATATTAAATCCGCTATGAAAATGAACAATATCCTGAACAAATCCAGACAGGATTAATACAAATAGAAAATGAGGAAAATATGATCGACTTGACTGTGAACGCAAAGCAGGCGGAATTAAATGCAAAACACTGCAAAGAACGCGGTATTCTTCTTCCGACCTTCGATGAAATGAAGAATCCGGAAAAAATATCCGGAAAAATTAAAACAGAGCTTAAACAAATCGGGCTATGGGATTTTAATCCTAAAAATCTGTTTCGAATCACCTGGGCCAATGAGCCGGTGGAAAAAGGCGGTGGATTCGGTGGTGTCAACTATATGGTGCTGCCACCTGAATTGACCGGATGCAAAGCCAATATTGTTGCTTTGGTCGGCAAATGGTTCCCCACTGGTGCCCATAAAGTAGGGGCAACATATGGATGCTTGGCACCCAGGCTGGTCACGGGCCAGTTTTCTCCCCAAACCCACAAGGCTGTATGGCCCTCCACTGGGAATTATTGCAGAGGCGGGGCCTATGTTGCCTCTTTACTGGGATGTGAATCCATTGCCATCCTTCCTGAAGAAATGAGCCGGGAACGCTTTGAATGGCTACAGACAGTTGCAGGAGAGGTGATTGCAACGCCCGGGTGTGAAAGCAATGTCAAAGAAATTTTTGATAAATGCTGGGAACTTAAAAAAACCCGTACAGATATTACGATTTTTGATCAGTTTGAAGAATTTGGAAATCCCCTGTGGCATTATCATGTTACCGGATCAGCCATAGAAGAGGCCCTGGGGAAAGTAATGGGACCTGATGGCAAGCTCTTTGCCGGTGTTTTTTCTTCCGGGTCAGCAGGTACCATGGCTGCAGGGTATTATCTTAAAGATAAATTCGGGGATGTTAAGGTTGCCGCAGCAGAAGCCTTACAATGTCCCACTCTTTTAAATAACGGTTTTGGCGGTCATCGCATCGAAGGTATCGGGGATAAACATGTTCCCTGGATTCATGATATGAAAAAAACGGATATGGTTATTGCCGTGGATGATGAAGTGACCATGCGGATGATGCGTCTTTTTAATGAAGAAAAAGGCCGGCAGTCTCTTGCCAGACAGGGTGTATCCCGGGAATTAATTCAGCGCCTGGATCTTTTGGGTATCTCAGGCATTGGAAACCTTGTTGCTTCCATCAAACTGGCCAAATACTACGAATTAACGGAAAAAGACTATGTTGTCACTGTATTGACAGACTCCATGGAAATGTATGCCTCCAGATTACGAGAATTGACCGATGAAAAAGGTGAATACACTGAATATGACGCCTGCCGTGATATTGAAAGGCTGGATGCGATAAATATCGAGACCATGCAGGAACTTAACTACTACGATAAACAACGGATACATAACCTCAAGTATTTCACCTGGATTGAACAGCAGGGCCGGGAACTCAAAGAATTGAATGCTCAGTGGTATGACCATGAAAATTATTGGGAAAAAACGTTTGCCTCCGCAGAAAAAATGGACGAGTTGATTGGTGAGTTCAACGATATGATTCTATGTTCGAAATAACAACAGCACCTGATATTAATAATACATTAAGTTTAAGATTAAGGAGGAAAAAATGACAGATTTTAATGCAATGACCGAAGCACTGGTATCCTGTGATGCTGACAAAATAGCCCGGCTGGTAAACGAGGCTATTGCCGAGGATGCCAAGCCTTCAGATATTCTGAATAAAGGACTCATCGCAGGCATGGACATAGTTGGTGAGAAGATGGAAAACGGTGACATGTTCATCCCCGAAGTATTGATGGCAGCCCAGGCCATGGGAAGCTGTGTTGAGATCCTGAAGCCCCTTTTGGGTGAGGGAGAGGGAATGGAAGGAGCCAGCGTAATTCTTGGTACCGTTAAAGGCGATCTCCATGACATTGGAAAGAATCTGGTGGGTATGATGATGGAAAGCGCTGGCATGGCTGTCCATAACCTGGGTGTGGATATCCCCCCCGAAGATTTCGTTGCTGAAATCAAAAGTAAAAATGCTCAGATTGTTTGCCTGTCCGCTCTTTTAACAACGACCATGCCCATGATGAAAAAGACGGTTGATGCCATTATTGAAGCTGGACTGAGAGACAAAGTAAAAGTGATGATCGGTGGTGCGCCCGTGACCCAGAGTTTTGCCGATGAGATCGGTGCTGACGGATTTGCTGCAGACGCCGGTTCGGCAGCCAGATTGGCCAAAGAGCTTGTCGCTTGATTACAGGAGAAGCAGATAAGGTTTCAAGTAATTGAAGAACGGATCAATGAGCCTGTTGATTTAGTCGATTTTTAAAATTTTTGCCGCCATATGCATACAGCTATTCTCTTTCTCACGCTACATGTTGTGGCAGAGACACTACAGATGGTACTAAATCAACAGAGTCATCATTACCTCCAGAAAAAAATTGCCGATAACTCACTGTTACCTAACCTATCCCTTTACTGCGCAGTTCGAATGCCCACATAAAAGGCAAGTATTATAAAGCGTATTTTCAAAGCCTTTTCCCACTATAAGTGCTCTCCACTGCGGATGCCTTGATCCATTCAACACAAAAAACATTGTCTGAAGCAGGCGAAAAAAAATGACAAAATCTGGCTTTTTACAGGTTCATCAAGATTAATAGTTAATAAAATTTGAAACTATAGCATGGAAATTGATGATACCACTTTATGATGAGCGCTTCTAATACCGATTGGATGAAAGGTATAAGTTTTTAGTATAATATCAAACTCACATGGCGGCATTGTTTTTATTTAGATCATAATAATATAATTAATACAGCTATTTATGT
>QMMT01000104.1 GCA_003647385.1 Deltaproteobacteria bacterium | reverse complement strand
TTAAAAAGCTTATCTGTCACGGGTTCTCAGTCATTCAATTTTGATTCAATTTTAAATCGATATTAAAATGATGTTATTTTAGTGTGTTATGATAAATTTTTGATTCAAAATTAAATCAAAAAACTATTCGAGTATTCTTCCGAAGGCTGGATACATAAATTTTATGTATATTTTCAAATAGTTATAAAGACAGGCACATAAATTGCTATATTAAATAGAAGATTTTTTGAATTGAATTTCAAACCTTACAATTAGGATATGTCTATGAAAGAAAAACCGTGGAAACCCTGGTTGCTTTTATCACCATCCCTGACCGCTGTATTTTTTCTGCTGGTTATACCGGTTTGCTTTGTGATTGTGTATAGTTTCTGGCTAAGAGCACCAAGTGGTGCGGACATCCCTGCCTTTCAGTTCGGCAACTATGCAAAATTCTTTGAAGATTTTTTTTATCCTTCCATTTTATTGAGCACCATCAGGGTGGCGCTTGAAACCGTTTTTTTCTGCCTGATTTTGGGGTATATCCCGGCCTATTTTTTTTACAAAACCGAATCCAGATTCAAGCCGTTTTTAATGATTATCGTAATGCTGCCTTTCTGGATAAGCTTTATTATCCGGACTTTGAGCTGGATTAATATTCTCGGGGACTCAGGCCTGATCAACCACGTGTTAATGAAAATCGGATTCATACAGGAACCGATTGCCATGTTGTATAACGAAGGCGCCGTTATCATGGGGCTGCTGCAATACCTGCTCCCCTTTATGATTTTAAATATTTATGTCAGTCTTGACGGAATCGATAAAAGTCTTGCCGAGGCTGCAAAAAGCCTTGGCTGTACTGAATGGCAGGCATTTAGAGAGGTTACCCTGCCATTGAGCCTTCCCGGGGTGAGTGCAGGATGCCTGCTTGTTTTTGTGTTAACATGCGGGACCTATCTTCCGCCCATGATCCTTGGCGGTCCTGGAAATGAAATGATTGCCAATCTCATTTTTAAAAGAGTTATCGGAACCCTTGACTGGCCGTTTGGCTCGGCCATCAGCACGATTTTGCTGCTGTTGCTGGTGACCATTGTCTACACCTATAACCGGTATATGGGGATTGGCCAGATATTTAAAACATTGAGCAACGAATAATTATGCAGAAGAAGCATTGGGGATTGATATGAGAAAAAAAATTTCAGGGTGGTCACTCATCAAACTGTATACTTTGCTGGTTTATATCTGGATGTTTGCCCCGATCATTGCCGTTGTTATCCTGGCGTTTAATCCGCAACAGTTTGGTTCTTTTCCCATGGAAGGATTCAGCTTTAAATGGTTTGTAAAGCTTTCCCATAACTCTACCATCCTTGATGCATTTAAAAATTCGCTGATCCTGGGCTCTTTGACAGCCATATTTTCAACCGCCATTGGTGTCCCGGCTGCCATGGCCTTTATACGGTATGAGTTTCGGGGCAAAGATTTTTTAAACACGCTTCTGCTTGCGCCCATAATGATCCCTGAAGTTGTACTGGGTGTTGCCCTGCTCTTATTTATCAGATGGCTGCAACAGCCAAAAAGTTTCGCATTGTTGCTGATTGGTCATGTTGTTTTGACACTGCCCTATGTTCTTCTGATTGTCCAGGCCCGGCTGGTTGGGATTAAAAGAGAATATGAAGAAGCTGCTTTGTCTCTCGGTGCCAGCCCGTTTCAAACATTTCGGGAAATAACCTTCCCCTTACTGGCACCGGCTGTTTTTGCCGGTATGCTGTTTTCATTTACCATATCCTTTGACGATGTAACGGCAACCCTTTTCTGGGCAACCGCCCAGAACCAGACCGTTCCGGTTAAAATATTCGGTATGTTAAGAAATTCCATCAGCCCTGAGATAAATGCACTGGGAGCCGTCATGATTGTCCTGACGGTTTCAATCCCTCTTCTTGCAGGATATGTCTCAAGAAAGTTTGCAAAAGGAACAGGAGAATAAACAAAGGTTAAAGATCAAGATGGCGCATAAAATGATTATTTTTTAATTCTAAGGAAAAAAGGAGAAAAAGAATGGGAAAAGATTTGAAGAAAAAGTTTGATGATGTTTATGAAAGTTACAGCCAAGGCAATATCTCAAGACGTGACTTTGTAAAATTCATTGGAATTTCAGGTGCTGCACTGGGCCTTTCAGGAGGGCCCTTTGGGCTTGTACAAAATGCATTTGCCGCAAAATCCATCACCGTCCATTCCTGGGGAGGGTCGACCTCTGAAGCATTGAGAAAGTTTGCATTTGATCCATTTACCAAAGCCACCGGAGTTAAAGTGATTGACGCGGCTTTTACGGGTATGGCTGCCTTTTTAACACAGGTAAAAGCCTCTTATCCCCCTGGCGGAGAATTCAATATCGCCCATTTGAGTGCTGTTTATGATTATGCCCGCTATACAGATCTCGGGTTTGGTGTTGAGCTGGATGAAAGTAAAATACCCAATCTTAAGAATGTCATGAGCAAAATGACGAACACCCTGAAAGGTATCAGTAAGGGAACGCTTTCTGCAGTGCCTTATGATTTAGGTCAAACCGGTATTGCCTATAATACGGAAAAAATATCCAAGGCAAAAGCGGAAGAACTAGGTGCATCCTTATTATATGACAAGAGCCTTAACGGAAAACTGGGTTCCTGGGGTGGAGATCATATCACTAACATGTGGTATGCAGCGCTTCATACCGGACAGGACCCAAACAATATCAAAGACGAGAAAGCCATCTGGGCAGCTTTAAAAGAACAAAGAGGCATGATTAAAAAATACTGGGCATCCGGTTCCGAGCTGATGAGTCTTCTGGGAAATGGTGATATTTATGCAACGGTTGCCTGGTCAGGCAGGGTAGGATTGCTGCAAAAAGAGGGTCATCCGATTGGATATCTTGCACCAAAAGGTACTTATTCCTGGATGGAATACATGTATGTACTAAAGGGGACAGATCTTGATGTGGCGCAAAAACTGCTCAATTTTATGATTGAACCTGAGGCTGCTAAAGCCGTTGCCATCGGCCAGGGCTATCCGTCAAGTCTTGACCCCACAAAAGTTGCCATGCCGGATGAAATTAAAAAATTACCGGCATTTGACCCTACTGGCAAGCTGAATGGGTATAAGTTTGCAGATCCTGCATACTGGAATGGCCACCAACTTGCGTGGGCTGAAAAATGGGACAGAATAATGGCCGGCAAGTAAGTTTATTCAACAATTTTCAGGACTTGTAGGGCTGAATCAGTCAGCATCAGGCCGACAGGTTCTGAAAATTCCTTTTGACCGTTTGGGAGATAGATGTTTTGAATCAAGAAAAAGATGCCGCATTTGTAAAGTTCAAAGGAATTGAAAAACGGTATGGGGAAGTGGTTGCCGTTAAAAAGATGGATCTTGAAATTCCGGAAGGGTCTCTGGTAACACTTTTAGGTCCCTCTGGATGTGGTAAAACAACACTTTTACGAATGCTTGCAGGTTTGGAGGAACCCACCCAGGGTGATATTTACATCAAAGGCAAAAGGATTAATGATACACCCATCCACAAGAGAAATCTGGGCATCATTTTTCAAAACTATGCACTTTTCCCCCATAAAACAATTTTTGATAATGTGGCTTTTGGACTCAAGTACAGAAGTGCCTCAAAAGCCATTATGAAAGAAAAGGTTGAGAAAGCGCTGGAAATGGTAAGACTTCCGGGTGTTGGAGATAGAAAACCATCCCAGCTGTCAGGAGGACAGCAACAGAGGATTGCCCTTGCAAGAGCCATCGTTATTGAGCCGGATGTTCTTTTAATGGATGAACCTTTATCCGCCCTTGATGAAAATTTGAGGGAGGATATGAGAAGAGAGATTGACAACCTTCAGCAGGATCTTGGGGTTACCACCATTTTTGTGACCCATGATCAGAGGGAAGCCTTGTCCATGTCAGATAAAGTTGTGGTCATGAAAGACGGGTTTATCCAGCAGCAGGGCACTCCTGAAGAAGTCTACAACAATTCGGTCAACCATTTTGTAGCAGACTTTCTCGGGCATTCCAATTTTATCAATGCCATTGTAGAGGAGAAGAAAGGTGATTATTTGAGTGTCATCCTGGAAGATAACAGGCCCTGTCTTGCGATCCCGGCAGGAGCATATGAAAAGGGCGACAAAGTGGAAATGGTTATCCGGGCACAAAAACTGATACTGGGATACAAGGCCGACTATGTCCCGGACCAGGAGATGAATGTTTTTTTTGGGAAAATAATGGATCGCAGCTATATGGGGGGTGAAGTCAGTTATTTTGTAGAACTGAATAACAAGCTTGTGATGCATGCGATAAATTTTGTCAAACGATCTCCATACCGGCGGGGTGATGAGGTGTTTATGAAAGTTGTGCCAGCGAACTGCCGTGTACTTAAAGTTTGATGAAAAAAATGTTTAAGGATTTTTCAGATCATAAAATGATTCAAAAAAGTTTTGGCTGGATTAAGAAAAATCTTGATCCGGAAAGGAGCTATATCATATTTGAAAATGATTTAAACAAACAGGCAGACTCTATTTTTTCTGAAACCATTATCGCATATCAATATTTGAAAAAAGGCGGCTATACCTGGAAAAAAGTCTGTGACGCCACAGATTCAAAAGAGTATCTGGTCATACAGATTGATCCGGGGAATGAAGATGAAACATTGGGGAAAGTTATAGGATACGGATTTCCAAAAGGTACCGTATACTATTTATATAAGGCAGAAACCTAAATTTTAAAATAAATGGAAATCCGGAAATTATCATGTTCCCGGGCAACTTGGAAAAGACATATTTGTTTA
The DNA here is from genome assembly GCA_003647385.1 of Deltaproteobacteria bacterium. Taxonomy (GTDB): domain Bacteria; phylum Desulfobacterota; class Desulfobacteria; order Desulfobacterales; family Desulfobacteraceae; genus Desulfobacula. The sequence continues at coordinate 2,265 of QMMT01000104.1, read as the reverse complement.
AAGGAATAGTGCAATGGAAGAAAATGATCGTTCAATACACATAGAATTTAAATATTCAGGAAAAAAAACAGATGTAAGTCTGGGCGCTTTGACAGGCGCTGTGACTGAATTTCTTGATATCTATGGGACGATACCGCTTGCAGGAAAACAATTCTGCAGCATAACAGGAGGGGGTGTAGGAACTGAAAAATTTTCAACTCTTTTGAAAGAATCAGGATATCCCAATAACCCGGAAAATTTTTTTACCCATATTTTATCATCAATTGCTGATGGGGAAATGAAAAAAATAAGGCTGAATCAGATAGAAATTCCCCATCTTCTGCTCATGGCAATCCTTGAGCAGGTTCTACCGGGACATGGATATATTTCCATTAAAGATACCCATCAGCTTGAGACGGTGACGCATCTTCCTGTCTTGGAAAAAGACCGCGAACAACTCCAACAGGTGATGGATACATACCCGGTCCGATTATCCCGTCATACCATCCGCCAGATGCTGGTATCAAAGGATGTAGCCTATCAGTATCTGCCGTTTACTGAGGAACTGGATTCGGGTGGTCATACCAATACCTGGATTGGCCAGTTCCATGACGGTCTTTTGGAACAGATGTACCAGAACCGGGTGATCTTTCTTTTAAACATGACCTGTCCGGTTTACTGCCGGTTTTGTTTCAGAAAACATAAAGATTCCAGAAATGAACAGAACCCCAACGTGAAGGATGTTGAAAAAGCGGTTCAGCATGTAAAGGATTCTTTGTCAGTCAAAGAAATTGTTGTGACCGGGGGTGATCCTTTTATGAACAGAGCCAATATGGCAGCAACCATCGACGGGCTTATGCAGGTGGACCATGTCCAGACCCTTCGCCTTGCCACACGATCCATTTCCTATTACCCGGATCTTTTCCTTGCAAAGGAAGGGGCTTATCTGAAATACCTTAAGCAAAAGAGTTTTGAACTACAGCAGCACGGTAAACGAATGGAAGTGGCCACCCATTTTATCCACCCGGATGAAGTCTCACCTGAAAGCCTTGATATTATAACCGATCTTGTCAACAATGGGATTGCCGTATATGTCCAGACCCCGTTTTTGAGCAACTGCAATGACAAAGGCCCTGAACTGGTAAAACTTTTCAGTCTGTTGCGAGGCGCCGGTGCCGAGCTCCACTATATTTATATTCCCTGCAGTCCTATCCATGGGAACAGCATTTACTGGAGTTCCCTGTCCAAAGGAATCGGTATTGCCAATTATCTTCGTGCTCATTTATCAGACAGGATCATCCCAAGGATCTGTACCGCAACCCCCATTGGAAAAATGGACTGGTATACCAGCGGATGGGCGGTGGAAAAGGTGGAAGGCAATGATAATTTTATCTGGATCAGAACCCCTTATACACCGGATTATTTTAAATCCTTTGCCCCTCTGGCTAATACGCTTTCCAATATACGGGTGAATGATGAAGGCACCATTGATATTCAGTATATGGCACAGATCGGTGATGAGGCGCTGCTTCACGGCCCCAGACCCAAAAAGGTTGTCAGTAAAAAAACATTTGCCTCAACAGATGATATTAAAACACTTCAATATAGATTAAGTCATGAAAGACAAACAGCGCCATCCATTGTGGACACCGGTCTTGAAAAACTTTTCCGGCTTCATGAAACAAGAGTTGAGATGGATGCCCGGGCATCTGAAAAAGAAATTGATTACATCAGATCAGATGACAGGATTACCGATGTGATCATCGCCTCGTCAACAGATACCACAGCCTCTCTTTTTTACATAAAGCAACTTATTAAAAGTTTAAAGGATATTCCCCACGTGAATGCTGTCCGGCTGGTCAGCAAGAAATTTAATACAGCTCCAGAATCCTACACACGGGCTGTTATCAATACCCTTGGAGAGTTAAATAATCTTTGTGTGGTGAATCCTTTAAGGCTGGAAATCGAAACCTGGTTTACCTTAGGCAGTGAAATAACCGATACCCATGCAAAGCTTGTCAGAAGACTGAACAATAAAGGCATAACCGTGTATGGCAATACTGCCCTGTTCGGAGGCGTCAATGATTCAGATGTTCAGATCCATTCCCTTGCCTACCGCATGCGGAAAGCAGGCATTGAATTTCACCATCTCTATGTTGCAGGGCTTGCCCTTCAGCAAAAATGGAATATCGACCACCCGGTGGATTCCTATGATGTCGTTGATATTGCCACAAAAGTCAGAAGAGAAGGATCAGGAAGAGAAATCCCCAGATATATGATTTCAAC
>QMMT01000103.1 GCA_003647385.1 Deltaproteobacteria bacterium | reverse complement strand
GGGTCAAATAACAATCATTTCAGATGGGCTGGAAAGATATTCTCGTTTTCTTTTGACCGGGTTTCCTTTTACGAAACTTGATAAAAAATTAAAAATAGCCATAGACTGTTCAAACGGAGCTGCGTCAAAAATCGGACACATGGTTTTTGGTAAATCTTTGTTTGATACTATATTTATATATGATTCTCCTGACGGAAAAAATATCAATGATCACTGCGGCTCCCAACATACTCAGGAACTTCAGGGCCTGGTCTTACAGGAAAAGGCAGACATTGGTCTTGCATTTGATGGTGATGCAGACCGTCTTATCGCTATTGATGATAAGGGTAACGAAATAACAGGAGACACTGCCCTGGCAATCTGTGCAAAGTTTGCCAAAGAAAAAGAAAGACTAAAATCTAACATAGTTGTAAGTACAATTATGAGCAACATTGGTTTAACCAAAGCACTTGACAATCTTGGGATCAAACACATTAAGGCCGGCGTTGGAGATCGAAAAGTTCTCAGTGAAATGAAACAATCAAACGCTGTTATCGGCGGAGAAGATTCAGGTCATATGATCTTTTTGGAATATCATACAACAGGGGATGGGCTGCTTTCAGCGCTAAGACTGATTGAAGTAATGCTGGCGACGCAACAGTCTTTATCCAGTCTTGCTTCTATTGTGACGGTTTATCCCCAGGTTCTTATGAATGTTGAAGTTGATGCGTCCCGACCTGATTTTATGAAGATAAAGTCAATTGCAGATACAATTAAGATGATTGAGAAAAAATTAAGCGATAAGGGCAGGGTGTTGATTCGATATTCAGGTACCCAGCCCTTGCTTCGCGTAATGGTGGAAGGACCGGATCAGGATCTTGTTGAAAAATATTGTGGTGTGATTTGTGACAGTATTAAGGCCGGTATTTAAATAGAAAACGGGTATTCTTCAGTGAATTTATAAATAAAGAATACCCGTTGTTTAAATAATATTATTTTTTAAGCATTTAATCTCTGCTGCCGCCAAAAATATGCAGCATCATGATGAAAAGATTGATAAAATCAAGATATAAAGAAAGAGCTCCCATTAAAGCGCCTTTACGAATCATTGCCCCGCTTGCATTGTCAGGCAGGGTAACCGCCATGGTTTTCAATTTTTGAGTATCATATGCGGTCAAACCGATGAAAACAACAACACCGATATAAGATATCATCATCTGCATGGCAGAATTTTGTATGAAAATATTGACAACCGATGCGATAATAATTCCAATAAGACCCATGATCATAAAACCACCAAGAGAGGTTAAATCTCTTTTGGTAATCATTCCATAAACACTGCAGGCCAGAAATGTTACAGAACAGATCATAAATGTAGAGACTATGGAAGTGGACGTATACCGAAGAAAAATATAGGACAACGTTATGCCGTTTAATATTGAATAGATGGTAAACAGAGCCGTTGCTGTTGCAGCCTTAATCTTTTGAATTCTTGCACTTAGAAAGAAAACAAAACCAAGTTCTGCAAAAATCAGAATCATGATTAACCCGGGAGTTCCATAAATAAGTTGAAACACGGTTTCGTTATGTGAGACATAGTATGCTGTAGACCCGGTAAGTAACAGTGCAATAGCCATCCAATTGTAAACGCTTCTGATAAATGAATTTGTTTTTACCTGTACTGCGTTTTGTGAAACCGAAGTATATGCTTCCATTTTTATTCCTCCTGATAATTAATCTTTGTTTTGTAATATAACACGGAAGGGGAGGATTTCAAGATTATTATTTGGTTAGACAGTTAAATCATGCCTGTTTTATCTCATACAATAAAAAGTTTACATAATATATATTATCAGACCTTAGGGGAAAATATGTATATTCGTCAACCTGTAAAAATAATTTCTCAAAAAATATCTTATTGTTAAAAGACCTCCTTTGTTTTATAAATATAAACTTTGCATTCAAACTTATTTTAGTATGGGTACTGATGATAGAGAAAACAACAGGACAAATTTTTACTGTTTCAAAATTAACAAGGCAAATCAAATCTCTTTTAGAGGAAGCCTATCCTTTTGTTTGGGTGACCGGTGAAATTTCCAACTATGCTGTCCCAGGTTCCGGCCATTCTTATTTCACCTTAAAGGATCAAAACGCCATGATTAAAGGCGTAATGTTTAAAAACCAAAAACGAAATCTTAAATTTGAGCCTAAAAACGGTATCAAAATTATTGGGCTTGCCCGCCTCGCACTTTATGAACCCAGAGGATCGTACCAGCTTATTTTCGAACATCTTGAACCCGAAGGTATTGGTTCCATGCAAGTTGCATTTGAGCAACTTAAAAACAATTTATCTGAAAAAGGTCTTTTTGATGATAAATACAAAAAATCAATCCCGATTTTGCCTTCTAAAATAAGCATTATTACCTCAGGTACAGGTGCTGCAGTGAAAGATATTATTACGGTCGCCCAAAGACGGTTTTTAAACTGTCCGCTTGAAATTGTTCCGGTAAAAGTCCAGGGAAAGAATTCAGAAAATGACATTAGTGATGCGATATCCCTTGTAAATCAGCACCAGAGATCTGATGTGATCATATTGGCTCGTGGAGGTGGATCTTTAGAAGATCTGGCGGCTTTTAACTCTGAAATTGTGGCCCATGCTATTTTTAAATCAGATATTCCCATTATTACCGGTGTCGGGCATGAGACTGATTTTACCATAGCTGATTTTGTTGCAGATTTAAGAGCACCGACACCTTCTGCTGCTGCAGAAATAGCACTTCCCGATAAACACAGTTTTACTATAAGGGTTTTTCAATTACAGGAAAGCCTTGATCAGGCTTTTGATAAAAAATTCATATTGTTTCAACAGACCATTCACCATTTGGTTTCAAAATTAAAGAATCCTGAGTCAATTATTGATGATTTCAGATTCAGGCTTGAGGATTATAATTTTAGAATAGGCAACATAATGAAGCAGACGATACACTATAATAAGGAAAAACTTAACTGGCTTATGAATTCGCTTTATTCAAAACCGCTGAAAAAAAAGAGTCTTGATTACAGACAACATGTCAATTCACTTTTAAATTCACTGTCACATCATTTTAAAACAAAACTACAAGAATTAAAAACAACCCATCTGGAACTTTCCTCTAAACTTGTGACGCTTGATCCTAAGGCCGTCCTGAGCAGAGGATACAGTATTTCAAGATTTATTTCAGATCAAAGAGTGATTACGAATTCAAGAGATGTAAAAAAAAATGATCAAATTGAGATTATACTTTCTAAAGGACAATTGATAACAAAGGTTGAAAAAATAAATGGCTAAAAAAAAAACATTTGAAGCAGCTCTAAAAGAGCTTGAAGACATCGTAAAGAAGATGGAATCAGGGGATCTTACTCTAGAAAATGCAGTCAAAAAATATGAGTCAGGGATGAAACAATCCAAATATTGTCTCGATCTTCTGGATAAAACCGAAAAAAAAATATCCATGCTGACCAAAGACAGTCTGGGCAATATAAAAGAAGAACCATTTGAAGAGCAATAGTATGGATTTTAACCTGCGACAATACTTAAATGAGAAGCAGGAACTGGTCAACCAGTACCTGACGAAGATTCTTCGGCAATATGATCAGGAGCGTGAACTTATTATGGCCATGGGACATTCCCTTCTCGGCAGGGGGAAAAGACTTCGTCCCATTTTGTCAATGGCTGCCGCGCAGGCCTGTGGAAAGGATTTTTTACTTGCCCTGCCCGCTTCTTGTGCCATAGAAATGATCCATACGTATTCCTTGATTCACGATGATCTGCCTGCCATGGATAATGATGACATAAGGCGCGGGTTACCCACCTGTCATAAAAAATTTTGTGATGCCACTGCCATTCTGGCTGGAGATGCATTGCTGACCCACGCATTTCATATTATGGCTCAACCTGAACAAATCTTTGAAAAATATCCCAACGATCATACAAGGATTAAATTGATTGCCAGGATTTCTAAAGCATCTGGTATTCAAGGTATGGTTGAAGGACAGATGCTCGATATGCACTCCCATGTGCCGGATCATGAAGACCCTTTAACTCATTTAAAAAAAATACATGCCCTTAAAACCGGTAAAATGATCACGGTCAGTGTTGAAACAGGTGCCATCAGTACAGGGGCTGAGCTACAGGCAATTGAAAAGTTAATTGTTTATGCAGAAAAAATTGGTCTGGCTTTTCAGGTTGCCGATGATATTTTAAATATTGAAGGTGATCCTGAAATAATGGGAAAAGCCTCCGGATCTGATGTATTAAATGATAAAGTGACTTTTCCTTCCATCATCGGCCTTGAAGCCTCAAAAAAATATGCAAAAGACCTGGTGGAACAAGCGATTGAGGCTATTACAGAATTTGATGAAAAGGCAATCCCCTTAAGGGTTATTGCCGACTATATTATTAACAGGGACCATTAACAAAACTTCGAGGTTGAACTATTTTGAGCCTGCTTGAACAGATAAAAATATCCAAAGATATTAAACAGCTTTCCAGACAAGAGTTGAAACTGCTTGCCCGGGAGATTCGTGAAAGAATTATTGATGTGGTATCAAAAAATGGTGGTCATCTTGCCTCAAGCCTGGGTGCGGTGGAGTTGACACTTGCCATCCATACGGTGTTTGATTTGCCAAATGACACATTAATATGGGATGTCGGCCATCAATCGTATGCACATAAATTAATTACCGGTAGAAATGACCAGTTTGACAGTTTGCGGGAATACAAAGGCATATCAGGATTTTCAAAAATAAAGGAAAGTGCCTATGACGGGTTTACGGTGGGACATTCTTCCACCTCTATTTCAGCGGGACTTGGGATCTGTTATGCCAAATATTTAAACAAGGATGATTCTGATGTTATTTCAGTTATCGGAGATGGGTCTTTAACTGCAGGCCTGGCTTATGAAGGGTTGAACCAGACCGGGGATTTAAAACGGAATTTGATTGTCATTTTAAATGATAATGACATGTCTATCTCTCACAATGTGGGTGCTCTTTCTTCTTTTTTAAGCCGGACATTTTCTGCCAAATCTCTTCAATCCATTAGAAACCAGTTTGGTATGTTTTTAAAGTCCCTGCCGAAAATTGGTGATGATATTTACAATATTGCCAAACGATCTGAAGAGTCTTTTAAAACATTTATAACACCGGGTATGTTGTTTGAGGCTTTTAATTTTGATTACTTCGGGCCCATTGACGGGCATAATTTAGATCATTTGATTGATATTTTAACCAATATTAAAAATCCTAAAGATCCTGTTCTCCTGCATGTTACAACAATAAAAGGCAAAGGGTACAAGCCAGCTGAAAAAAATCCGGTTTATTTTCACGGTGTGGGATCTTTTGCCGTTGACACAGGTAAAAGTAAACAAAAATCTAATGGGATTCCAAGCTATACCCAGGTGTTTGGTTCTCAAATGATCAAACTGGCTAAAACCAATGAAAAAATTATTGCTGTGACAGCTGCAATGCCGGAGGGTACAGGCTTGATTGAATTTTCAACGCTTTATCCGGACAGATTTTTTGATGTGGGTATAGCAGAACAGCATGCCGTTACCTTTTCAGCTGGACTTGCATCCAAAGGATTAAGGCCTGTAGTAGCGATTTATTCTACTTTTTTGCAAAGGGCTTTTGACCAGATTCTGCATGATGTCTGTATTGATGCGCATCCGGTTGTCTTCGCCATCGACAGGGGGGGAATTGTTGGAGAAGACGGCCCCACTCATCATGGCCTTTTTGATTTTTCATATCTTCGCTGTATGCCAAATATGACAATTATGGCTCCAAAGGATGAAAATGAACTTGCAAGAATGCTGGTTACAGCCGTCAATCATAACGGGCCTGTGGCGGTAAGATATCCAAGGGGCACAGGAGTTGGTGTTCAAATTGAACAGAATCCAAAACCGATAGAAATTGGAAAGGCTCAAGTGATGGATGATGGTGAGGATGTGTTGATTGTCGCCATTGGAAAATCAGTCAGTGATGCCTTAATAGCCAGCGAGTCGATCAAAGACCAGGGTATCAGGTCAACTGTAATCAATGCCAGATTTGTCAAACCTCTTGATTCCGATGTCATTATTAAACATGTATTAAAAATCAAGAAAATTATTATCGTCGAAGATCATGTGCTGGATGGGGGATTTGGATCGGCTGTTTTGGAAATGTTAGCTGATAAAGGTGTAACAAACATTTTGGTAAAAAGAATAGGGATTAATAATAAATTTGTTGAGCATGGCCCGCAGGATGTTTTAAGACGAGACTATGGAATTGATAGTGCCGCTGTAGTTAATGCTGCTGTGGAGCTGCATGGCAGTAAAATTGAATAAAGGCAAAAATAATAAAACAAGGCTTGACTCCTTTATTGTTGAAAAGGGATTTGTTAAATCACGTCAGCGCGCCAAGGCTTTAATCATGGCAGGCAAAGTTCTTGTAAACAATGTCCTTGCAGATAAGCCCGGAACTTTAATTGTTGATGATGCAATAGTCATTGTAAAGCAGGATGACAATCCATTTGTCAGCCGGGGTGGATTAAAACTTGAAGAAGCGTTAAAAAATATACCGATATCTGTGAAAGGGTTTACATGCCTCGATATTGGTGCTTCAACAGGCGGTTTTACCGATTGTCTGCTTCAGTATGGGGCCCAAAAAGTATATGCGGTAGATGTGGGATATGGACAGTTTGACTGGTCTTTAAGACAAGACCCCAAAGTTGTGGTGATAGAAAGGACCAATATTCGGCATATGCCCTATGACATAATAAATGAAAAAGTTGATCTGGTTGTAGCAGACACCTCTTTTATATCTTTAAAGACTGTTATTCCTTCGGCCCAAAAATTTATGAGGAAAGAAACGCAGGTTCTGGCATTGATTAAGCCTCAATTTGAAGCAGGCAGAAAGAATGTTGGCAAGGGTGGTGTTGTAAAGGATCCCGAAATAAGAAAAAAAGTGATACAAGACTTAACGTTTTTTTTTAAAGAGAAAGGATTTAAGGTGAATCAGGTGGTCCCCTCCCCTATTTTGGGCCCTAAAGGAAATAAAGAATACATTATATCC
>QMMT01000102.1 GCA_003647385.1 Deltaproteobacteria bacterium | reverse complement strand
ATAGTCAACTATGTATATATACAAATATGGACATCAGGATTATTAAAAATTTCCCTCTGGGAATTAAAGAACAGCTTAAAAGGCAGCTTAAAACCATGATTGAAGACGGCAGTGTAACAGCCGGTGAAATGCTGTTATCTGCCAAAGATATGGCACTGTTTTTAAATATCAACCGGAACACCGTGGCGTCTGTATACAAAGAGCTTGAACAAAAAGGATTTCTTAAGATCGTCAAGGGGTCCGGCACATTTGTCAGAGAAACTGCACCTAAAAAAGACAAAAGGCCCCTCAAAAAAATCTTCAACCTAGCCTATGAACATGCGGTTCAATCAGGCTTTTCATTCAAGGATATTAACAATTTTTTTATCACAGGACTTTTAGAGAAATCAAGAGATGCCCGAAGGGGAGGGAAAGTTATCCTCATCGATTGCAGCTACGAAGTATTGGCAACCCTGGACCAAAAAATAAAAACCCGATGTGATATAGATTCACATTTCATGCTGATTCAGGATATAAAAAAAGTTCCCGGAAAATTTTTAAAGCGGGCAAAAGAATACGATCTGATCATTTGCGGTATGAACCATATGGAAGAACTCAAAGCCGCCGTACCGGATCTGCCGGTTGAAACTATTGGTTTTCTGATCAAGACAGATTTTGAAATCATGAATCAGATCATGCAGCTGACTGCTGGAATCTCTGTGGGATATTGCTGTATATCAAAAAAAAGCTCAAAAGCCTTTTTTAAAACCACCATGCTGTCATCCGGATCATCCCTTAACCGAGTTCACGTGGGAATTGGTGATAAAAAGGGTATCCAGACAATGGTGGAGTCCTGCGATATCATTTTTGCCACCCACTATGTTTATGATACCCTGATTGAAAATTTTCCGATAAAAAAAAAGGTCCATTGCGTAAATCTTGATATTGATTCGGAAAATATTGATTTTATACTGTCAAGACTTGAGAAAAGAATCTTTTAAGACATTTCCCGGAATTCATCCATGGAGCGCCCCCGGATAGCTTCAGCGATTTCAAACACATAATCATAGATATGAAGCCCTTTGGACGATGCGATTATCTCACCGTTTTCAACCCCGATCTGCTCGGCGCAGTATTGCTTCATCATTTCAATGGCAGCAAGGTTTGCCGGGAACCCGCCAAACAAATCCCAGGATCTGAAATAAGGATAAAAATGAAGCTTTCCATCCTGGATTCTTGTATCAATGTGTCGAAGGCATGGGGGATCAAGCAGGACCATATCAGAAGGCTGCCCTACCTGCATAATCATCTGATTATTTCGAAGACCTTTGTTTTTATAGGTCCAGATCATCAGTTCCATCTGGTTGACAAAGTAGCGGCCCTCTTCCTCAATTAAAATATTCCTGTCTTCCCAGATTTCTTTTTCCTGAACCAGAATTTTCGTTAACGTTTTAAAATCATCTGGCAGATATTCAAGATCACACTTACAAATTCGCTGTCCATATGTATAGGACTCACCTTCTTTTTCCTCACCGGTCATAAGATAGGGCAGATAATCATCCAGGTAATCTTCATCCACAGGATCAGGGAATCCCAGTACCGGGTTTACTTTTGGCAGCAGAGGGACACCTGACGGGTGGGTGATATGAATGGTGATAAAATCAAATTCAAGTCTTTTCTGGCCCTCAAATGATCCGCGGTCGATGGTAAAGGCTCTGCCCTGTTCCACACACCTGTAAAGGGTCTGGAACCATGCATCCGAAAGGTTTGTGGCTTTGATAAACAGCGGCTGTAACATTGACGACTCCTTTTAAATATTAACCGGTTACAATAGAGTTAAAGATATATACGTTAATCCCGATTGTGACAACCCAAAATTTCGAAATATTTTTTCAAAGCAATAGTGTCCTCATAAATTATTCTATATGTATACAATAAGTGTTTTATAAGTCTACCTTATAGGATTTCTCCTTTTTGAACTAAAATTTTCCCTTCCACCATAACAAGACTGACATCTGATGCCTTTGCAGAATAAACAAGGCTTGAATAAGGGTCATACATGGGGGTGACATGGGGTTTATCCATATCAACCAGTATGATATCCGCCCTTTTCCCTTTTTCAATTGATCCTGTAATGCTGTCCAGTCCAATGGCCTTTGCCCCCTGGGTAGTAGCCATTTTAAGCGTTGTCCGTGCATCCATGACACAGGGATCCAGCAATGCAACTTTATGCAGTTTTGCCGCCATATCCATTTCACCAAAAAGATCATGATCATTATTGGACGCGCAGCCATCCGTTCCAAGCCCGACAGGAACACCCCTTTCAATGAGTTTAGGCACAGGTGCGATTCCCGATGCAAGCTTCATATTGGATTCAGGGCAGTGGACAACGCCGGCACCATTTTTCATGATAATAGAAATGTCATTGTCATTAATCCAGACAGAATGCACCAGCAACGTCTTTTCATCCAGAATACCAATGGATTCAAGGTATTCAACTATGGACATTTTACCAAGCCCCTGGATCATCTTTACTTCATCCTTTGTTTCCGCTACATGGATTTGAAAAAGAACCCCCAGGGAACTGGCTGCCTTTTTTGCAGCCGTCAGGGTTTCTTTGGAACAGGTATAGGGGGTGTGGCAGAATATGGATGGATAGAGTCGGGGTGAAACATCTTTAAAACGGTTAACAAACTCAACTGCCGCCTGTACATTCTCTTCAGGGTTTGGAACTCCGGGTGCAGGAAAATCAATGACCCCCTGCCCGACTACAGCCCGGATACCGGATTCAAGAACGGCTTTTGCGACCTTGTCTTCATAAAAATAACCGTCACAGCATGTTGTGGTGCCTGAAAGCAGCATCTCATGACATGAATGAAGACTCCATTTTTCAACGGATTCAGGATTGACATGTTTGGCCTCGGCTGGGAAAACATGTTCATTGAGCCAGATATCAAGTGGAAGGTCATCGGCCAGCCCCCGGAACATGGACATGGGCATATGGGTATGGCAGTTGATCAGTCCGGGCATGATGATCTTTTTGTCTGCACTGATATGGGCTTTCACATTGATATTGGAAAATTCACTTGTTGCGCCGCATGCTTCAATTGCTCCATCCTTTATCAGAACTGCACCATCTTCAATGACCGGAAGTCCCTCCTCCATGGTAATCAGCAGGCCGTTATAGATTAAATAATCATATTCCATTTTGTTTTCCTTTTTTTAAACAGCAAGACATTGTAATTATCACACTATTTTTAAATCAGTTTTTAAAATTGGACAATACTTAATTAAAATTCATTTTTATGTTGACAGTAAACAATAATCAGATTAACATATGAACAAATGCTCAAATGAAGAGGTGTTAAATGAATGTCTGTGCAGAAAAATGTATCAACGAAAACAGGGTAAAAAAAACACTGAAAATACTTCCACCACAGGAAGACATCAGTCAAATGGCGGAAATTTTTAAAGCATTGAGTGATCCGTCCCGGCTTAAAATCGTTCTGGCACTCTTGAGCCAGGAACATTGTGTTTGTGACATTGCCGTTATCTGCAACCAGACAGATTCCGCTATTTCCCATCAGCTTCGAATATTGAGGACATTGAAAATTGTAAAAAACCGCAGAGAGGGTAAAATTATTTACTACTCTCTTAACGATGACCATGTCATCTCGCTGATAAATATGAGTCTTGACCACGTCAGACATTAAAATCGAGGATTGCGTTACCATGACTATTATCTATGAAATATTGAGAGAATCCTGGCATATCTATCTTGATGTTGCCATTTATATGTTGTTCGGCTTTTTTGTCGCAGGGATTCTTTATGTTTTTTTTAAAGCTGATAAAATAAAACAGTATCTTGGGACCGGCAAGATCAGGCCTGTCATACTGTCTGCACTGTTTGGGATCCCTATCCCCTTATGCTCCTGCGGCGTGGTTCCGGTTGCTGCAGGCCTTAAAAAGCAAGGTGCTAATAATGGAGCAGCCCTCTCCTTTATGATTGCTACGCCCGAGTCGGGTGTGGATTCCATTGCGATCTCCTGGGCGATGCTGGACCCGATCATGACTGTTATCCGTCCTGTTGCCGGATTTATCACGGCAGTTTCCACGGGAATTGCCCAAAACTTTTTTGGGACCGATGCATTACCTGAAAAGCAAAATACTAATAAGCCAGGCGGAACAAAAGAAACCGGCGGCTGAGGCTGCTCAAAAGAGAGCTGTGCAGTTGCACCGCAAAACAATGAAACTTTGTCTGTAAAACTGATAAAAGGACTTAAATATGCTTATGGAGAATTACTGACTGATATTGCCAAGCCTTTTATCATTGGCATCTTTATTGCCGGTATGATCACCTTTTTTTTCCCGGATGACCTGACACTCTGGGCCAATGATCACAGGTTTTTATCCATGCTGGTCATGCTGGTAACAGGAATTCCCATGTATGTCTGTGCCACATCTTCCACCCCCATTGCCGCGGCCCTGATACTCAAGGGTTTAAACCCTGGTGCAGCACTGGTATTTTTACTGGCCGGACCTGCAACCAATGCAGCAACCATCAATATTGTTAAGAATATATTCAATACACGGGCACTTGTCATATACCTGTCCATGATTGCTGTCTGCTCCCTTGCCATGGGCTTTTTTATTGACTGGGTGTATGATATTGCCGGTATTCAGGCCAGCGCGGTTGTGGGACAGGCTTCCGAAATTTTTCCTGTGAGCATTCAATTGATTGCTGCTATCCTTCTGGCCTGCCTTATCACCTTTAATATGATATCAAATTACAGGCATCAGACAAACCACGCCCACTCCCACTGACAAACCAAACACCTGTCAGGACTCCACAAGTTTGTGGCTGTCCTCACAGGTTAAATCCAGTTCATAAATGCTTTTGAGTTCTTTAATTTTTTTAAGATTTTTCTCACTGAAAGGAACTTTGCCGTCAAAGGCGTGAAGCACGATACCTTCGATGAGATCACCCAATGACATATCATGGTATGCTGCAAGCCCTTTTAACACTTTGAGCAGTCTCTTTTCTAAACGGACGCCTGTCTGCACCCTTTCAATATTCCGTGACGGATTCATATTTTTTCTCCTTGATACAGCACAAATGAAATAATACTCAACAGCATTAGTACCAGACCTGAAATCATTAGTAACCTTAAAAAATCATATTTTTCCAGCAAAAAGCCATATGTGATCATGGCGCAGGGTATGGATGCATTTCCAATAGATCCTGCCACGGCAAACACTCTTCCGGCAAATTGATTATCAATCCGTTTCTGCAAAAGGGTTTTAAACGATATACCCGCACACATAATACAGCAGCCAAATAAAAATATCATGGCAAGGAAAAGAATACGCAAGCTTGTTTCATTTCCTTGAAAAAAAGAAGCTGAGACATAGAGCAGCCCGATTAAAAAGACGCTTCCAAACAATGTTAATTTTTCTTTTCCTGAAATACTTCTGATGCTCAACACAACAGCCATCATAATGGTTCCAGCCCCGAATGCAGCCTGAAAAAACCCCAGATTCCTTGCCCCATCCTCTGAAATTGTATTGGCAATCACCGGCATAAAGACTTCTATGGAGCCGACAAAAAAATGAATGATCATCACCATAAACAAAAGGACAACCAAAGTGCTTTTGGAGAAAATATAGTGATATCCCTGTTTCATATCTTCTAATAACCCCTGTTGATCTTCTTTATGATTATTTTTTGGCATCCGGGGTATATGAATAAAACATTCAAAACCGGCGGATAGAATAAATGAGACTGAATTAACAACAAATACCCATAAATATCCAAACCTTGAAATAAAAATCCCCCCTGAAAAAGCCCCGGCAATAAAGGAAAATCCATTGATAAACTGATGTCTTGAATTGGCAGCAGCCAGATCTTTTTCATCCACTATCTGGGGAATCACAGATGGAATGGCCGGATCAAAAAAGGCTGCATTCACGCTCAAGAGTATCTGCATGACCAGAATCACATAAAAATCCATCATTTCAAAATAAAAAAGAACGGCAAACAAACCAATTATCAATCCACGCAGCAGATCTGTTCCCACAATAATAATTTTGCGGTTATACCGATCAATAAATGCCCCTGAGAAAAAGCCAAGAATTAAAGAAGGGATTAAAGATGCTGCCAGTACTGCTCCCATTTTTGCTGAAGACCCCGTTGTTTCCAGAACCCAGAAAGACAGGGCAATTATATGAAATTTATCCCCTATCTGTGAAACAAACTGACCCGCCAGCAGGAATAAAAAATTACGATTCATCATTTTAAAAACCATACCTCCCAAAAGAAAAAATTAAGATTAACTCAATCAATTTTGATATATTGTTACCAATGTACCAAGATAATGTCAATACCCTTTACCCGATTCAGAGATTCGTGTATAGTAAATTTATTGAATTCACCAAATTCATTCATAAGGAGGAAATCATGATCAAAGCCAAAGATATCATGGAAACCAATATCATTTCCATCACACCGGATACAGAGATACCCAAGGCCGTGAAAATCCTTTTAAACAACCATATCAACGGAGCCCCTGTAGTGAATGACAAAGAAGAACTCGTGGGAATCCTCTGTCAGAGCGACCTGATCTTCCAGCAGAAAGAAATGCCCATTCCCCCGATTTTTACTATTCTTGACAGTATTATTCCTTTGTCATCATCTAAAAAACTGGAGGAAACCCTGCAAAAAATATCCGCCACAACGGTTGAGCAGGCCATGATTAAAAACCCGGTTGCCGTGACTGTAGATACTCCTGTGTCTGAAATTGCAAGTCTTATGGTGGAAAAACATTTTCATACCATACCTGTGGTGGAAGGCAAAAAACTTTTGGGCATCATTGGCAAAGAAGATGTTTTAAAAACACTGATATCCAAAGAATGAGTGACGATTGACACCGACATTTTCCATCCCCAATATCCGTTTGTTTATTGCCTTCAAGGTTTTTTTTAATTCAAGATTCTACTACCCGGTCTTTACCATCCTGTTTCTTTATTTCGGCCTGACCGTGGCACAGTTTTCCATTCTCAATGCCGTCTGGGCCGCCACCATCGTTCTTGCCGAAGTCCCTTCACGCGCCCTTGCCGCTATTTTCGGCAGAAAACGCCTGCT
>QMMT01000101.1 GCA_003647385.1 Deltaproteobacteria bacterium | reverse complement strand
GTAAAACAATTTCTGGATAAAACTTTTAAAAAACAACTATCGGCCGGGTCCGGCATTCGTAAGAATCCAGCATTTTTTTCATCAAACCATGCAGCATTTTTCAATAATTTAAGGGGATAAATTATGATAGCCCACATTCTTTCAACCGGTGATGAAGTCCTTTTAGGAGATATTGTTGATACAAATGCAGCATTCCTCTGCAGCGCACTGAAACAGATGGGAATTGAAGTTCGTAAGATTACTGCTGTCGGTGATGATATTGATATGATCGCATCAACAATCATTGATATTTCCCTGCAGGCTGATATCTGCCTTGTCACCGGGGGATTAGGGCCAACCCAGGATGATCTGACTGCACTTGCCTGCAGTAAGGCAGCAGATGACAGCCTTGAGTTGAACAGGCAGGCTTTGGAATCCATGAAATCGTATTTCAAGAAACGAGGATTTGAATTGACCCGGGATAATGAAAAACAAGTCATGCTGCCATCAAGTGCCAATATGTTAATCAATCATAATGGTACGGCGCCGGGGTTTTATGTTAAATTCAATCGATGCTGTTTTTTCTTTATGCCGGGTGTGCCCACTGAAATGAAAATTATGTTTGAAAGAGAAGTCAAAAAGGTGTTGGCCAGAGAGTTCAGTCTCTTTGATGATATTCTGATTGAGCGTCTCACTGTATTCGGGCTTCCTGAATCTAAGGTCGGGGCATTGTTAAAAGGGTTTAAAATTAAGTTTCCTAAAATGCGGCTGGGTTTTCGGGCCAATTTTCCTGTTATTGAAGTTAAGATTCTTTTATTGGATTCCGGTAAAAATAAAGAAGAGGCAAAATCTGATATTGCAGATGCAAAGCAATGGGCTTTTTTGCAGCTTGACAATAAAGTAGTATCCCAAAAAGGACTGACCATTGCCCAGGAGGTAGGCTATTTGTTGACACAGCAGAAGAAAACCCTTGCCATTGCAGAGTCCTGTACCGGCGGCCTGATTTCAAACATGGTGACCGATGTGGCAGGCAGTTCAAATTATTTTTTATTTTCAGGCGTTACGTATTCCAATGATGCAAAAATGAATATTTTGAATGTACAAAAGGAAACCATTATTGAATGCGGAGCGGTTCATGAACGAACTGCCCTTGAAATGGCTCAAGGTGCAAGACTTAAGGCCGGGGCTGATTTTGCCATCTCAACTACCGGTATTGCAGGGCCGGATGGGGGTACCCTGGACAAACCGGTTGGCATGGTATGTATCGGTATTGCAGGCCCCTCACTTTCAAGAGCAAAGACCTACAGGTTTTCATTTGATGACAGGTTTAAGAATAAAAAAATGTTTGCCATGATGGCTTTAGAACTTTTAAGACGGCATCTGGTTTCGGTAAGCAAAACACCTTAAAAACCAGGCAATGGTTTCAAGCTCAAACTGGGCCTGATCTTTTTTGTCTGTCATCTGGTGATCCCCGTTTTTATGAATGATCAATCGTTTGGGCTCTTTGGCCTGGTTATAAATATCATAAGCATTTGAAACCGGGACAACTTCATCTGCATCGCCATGGAAAATAAGCACGTTAGACAGATCTTCTGCCTTATCAATAATATTAAAAAGAAGATTTTTCTTAAAAAAACTTAAGGGCAGGGCAGGTCTATCTCCATTTGCATCTGTTGGAATATTTTCAATGGTGCGGCTCTTTACAGGAGCGGAGCAAAGAACTGCTCCGCAAAGATTGATATCCGTTTCATTTGTTTGCAAAATATTCCATGCATTTATACACGTGGCCCCCCCCATACTGGAGCCAAAAACAGCAAGATCCCGGCTGGTCTTTCCAAGAGATAAAATATGGGTTACCGCAGTGATAAAATCAATGGTGCGTTTTTTAAGAGAAGTGTCTTTAATAAAATCTCCAGAGCTCTCACCGCAGCCCCGGTGGTCAAACCTGAAAAAGGCAATATTATTTTGGACAAGGCGTTTTGCCAACACCTTTTGTTTTGCAGATTCTTTTGAGCCTTCAAGTCCATGAGAACCGATAACAAGCGGGGGTAGTTTTACATCAGGTAAGTGTAAAACTCCCTTAAGTAAAAATCCCTGGGAGGTGAATTCAATCTTGTGAGTCTCTTTTTCCATGCCTTGTCTTTATGCCATTAAAGCCTTATAATATCAAGTTCTGAAAATTAAAGATAAACATAAAATGAAAAGAAATAAATGATATGGCAATTAAGAAAAGAAAAGCCTATGAACTTGAAATCATTGATATTGCCTTTGGGGGAAAAGGTCTTGCAAAGCCGGAGGGTCTTCCAGTTTTTATCGACCGGTGCATCCCGGGTGATGTAGTATTTGCAAAGATAATAAAAAAGAAAAAATCCTGGGCAGAGGGAAAGCTGATAAAAATTATAAAAGCATCTCCCTTGAGAAACCAGGGAAAATGCCTTTACTGCAACTTTTGCGGTGGGTGTAAATGGCAGCAGATCGGGTATGATCGACAGCTCGAATACAAGAAAAGACATGTGACCGAATCCATTGAGCATATCGGCGGTCTTAAAAATATCCAGGTAAATGATGTTATTGCATCAGACCCGATTTTTGAATATCGGAACAAAATGGAATTTTCCTGTTCTGCAAAAAGATGGCTGATGCCTTCGGAGCTTGAAAATGAAGCGGTTAAAAAAGATTTCGGCATTGGACTTCATGTACCGGGTACATTTGACAAGGTCATTGATATTAAACAATGTGAAATCATGCCGAACCTGGGTAACAAGATATTGGATGATGTTAGAAGTTTTATAAAGCAATCAGACCTGCCGGCCTATCACTTAAGAACCCATGAGGGATTCTGGCGGTTTTTAATGCTGCGACACTCGGTTTCGTTTGATACATGGATGGTGAATATAGTCACCAGGTATAAACAGATGGATGTGGTCTCTGATCTTGCAGCCTTACTGACAAAGAAGTATCCACAGATTGCCTCAATCATGAATAATATTACCGATGCAAAATCCGGTGTTTCAATTGGCAAGGAAGAGGTCTGTCTTAAGGGTGAGGACCACATAAAAGAAAAGCTTGGGAAATTTTCATTTAAAATTTCTGCCAATTCATTTTTCCAGACCAATACCCGGTCTTGTGAAAAATTATATGCCAAAGTATCGGAATATGCCGCGTTGACAGGTAAAGAAGTTGTGATGGATCTTTATTCCGGGACCGGGACAATCCCCATATGGCTTTCAGATCAGGCAAAAATGGTGATGGGTATTGAGATTGTAAAAAGTGCGGTCATTGATGCCAAAGAGAATGCAAGACTCAATGACATTGAAAACTGTGATTTTTTTGAGGGGGATATTAAAGATGTTCTTCCCCGATTAAGGCAAAAACCGGATGTGATGATTATCGATCCGCCAAGAATCGGTATGCACAAGGATGTTGTTCAACAGGTCCTTTTAATGGGTCCTGAAAAAATTGTGTATGTATCCTGTAATCCTGCAACCCTTGCACGGGATCTTGAAATGCTGTGCCCAACATACGAGACGAGAGAAATTACGCCGGTAGATATGTTCCCCCATACCTATCATATTGAATCGGTTGCATTACTTGTAAAAAGGTAATCATTATGCTGTTGATTTTTCTTTTTCAGGTTCAGAGAATAAACAGTTCAGGATAATCATGTCATCTTCTTTTTCAGATTTAATGGTATACGGCAGCTTGTGAAACAGCTTTATCATGCCCTTGTTTTCAGGAGAGGTATAAGCAATAAGTCCCTTGATCTCATTATCTATTGCAGCTCTTGCCAGTTTTCTCTGAAGGATCTGGGCGATTCCCATACCCTGGTATTCCCGTGATACTGAAAATGCAATTTCTGCCATATTGATGATGGAGTTCCGAAAATATTCACCCACTGCAATAATTTTTTCAAACCCCAGTTCGCCAATGGTCGCCACAATGGTCAAGTCATTGATATAGTCAATTTCAAAAGTTGTATCAATTTGATCATGGACAAAACTCTTTTTTTCATGGAAAAATCTTGAAACAATATCGCCCCGGTTCATGGTATAATAATGTTCCTGTATTCCTCTTTCATCAATGGGTTTGGCCGGTCTGAACATGATGGCACTTCCATTGATGGTAATGGTTTCTTCATATTTTAAGGGATAAACACCCTTAATGGCCTGTTTAAACCGCCTGTTGATATCTATCAGGTCCAATTCCTTTGCTTTTGAAAAAAGCTCATCTCTGAAATCAGGATGAGCAATACTGATCAGAGCCATGGCTCTTTCCTTAAGGGTTTTCCCAAAAAGATTTACTACACCATATTCAGTTGCGACAAATTGAACATCTCCTCTGGGCACAACAACAGCAATATCAGATAAATTGGGTATGATTCGGCTTTTTCTGCCATCATCAGACGTGGAAGTCATCATCAGGATGGATTTGCCGCCTTTTGACATGGCAGCGCCGCGGGTAAAGTCAAGAAGCCCGTTGATGCCGGTATAATTATTATAGGGGAGGGCATCTGCTGCAACCTGTCCGGTCAAATCTACAGCCATGGCAGTATTTAACGAGATCATGTTATTGTGTCTGGCAATAATGGAAGGGTTGTTGACATAATCTGACGGATGAAATTCAATGCAGGGATTGTCATCAATAAAATCATACAGAAGATGTGATCCCACTGCACTTCCCGCCACAAGTTTTCCGTTATTAAAGCCTTTTTTCTTGTTAGTGATAACCCCCATGGAAAAAAGCCGCATCAACCCGTCTGATAAATATTGGGAATGGACACCCAGATCATTTTTTTCTGACAAACAGGTCATGGTGGCTTCATTTGTCAGGCCAAGAGTTGTTTGAAGGGTAGAACCGTCATCAATAAGCCTTGAGATGTGTCTGGCAATAGTATTGGCAGTTTCCATTTCCGGGATGGGTTTTATGGTTAAAAGATTTTCTTCATGTTCAACAATATGATCCACATCATTTACATGGATAAAACTTCTACCCAATACCCTAGGCATTTTTGGATTAACCTGACAAATTACAATATCTGCAGATTCGCAGGCAGCCAGTGTGATATCCACAGATACTCCTAAACTCATCCATCCGAAATCATCAGGTGGAGAAGCCTGGATCAGAGCAGCATTAATGGGCATCATCCTTGATTTAAATAAATGGGGGATCTGGGAGAGATTAATGGGTGTGGTAAATCTTTTATTTTTTTTGATTTTTTTATGGGATGCAGACCCCAGATAAAAGGACCGGATGTTAAACTGCTGGGAATGTGACCGATTGGCAACCAGTGTCAAAGGACCATCTTCAATACAGAGCAGCCTGACGATTTCAAGATCAGTAAACCGAATAGAGGCATTTGATAATTCATTAACAAGATGTTGTGGTTCACCGCATGATGAGCCAATAAATACCCTTTGACCCGGCATTATATGACGTAAAGCCTTTTTTGCACTGGTTCGTTTTTCAATATAATTATCTGCCCAGTAAATTGTTTTTGGCATTATATGTGTCTCCATTATTGATGAGTTAATTTGGCGGTATAGTAGCATGAAAATACCTTTTAGATCATTAAAAGTTTTGAGTTTAATTAAAAAAATGGTATAAAGTCAGTTCTGACTTTGCGGTTTAGTATTCTGTCAAAATAGTTATAGATTCATTTAAACAGCTGGTTTTCTTTATAAGAATTCAAAAATTGGGGGAAGGTCATGTCTTATTTTGATTTTACAAGTTTTGAAGCTTTTTTTCATCAGCACATTAAATATGGTTTGGGTAAAAGAATTGAGGATGCCACAAAGCTTGATTGCATGAATGCGGTCTCTTCCGCTGTTGGCAAGTATTTGATCGATATCAGATTTCAAACAAACCAGCGATATAAAGATAATGATTCAAAACGACTCTACTACCTTTCTATGGAGTTTTTAATCGGAAGATTATTGTCCAATAATCTTATGAATTTGGGAATATATGATAAATGCGGCAAATTTTTAAAAGGACTTGGTATTAATTTAGAGGAACTCGTGGAGGAAGAACAGCACCCGGCTCTAGGTAATGGTGGTCTAGGAAGACTTGCAGCATGCTTTTTAGATTCCATGGCGAGTCTTGATATGCCGGGGTTCGGGTATGGCATCAATTATGATTATGGCCTTTTTAAACAGGTGATTGTGAATGGATATCAAAGAGAAAAACCTGATTACTGGCCAAACAGGTCTTCCCCGTGGCTTATCAGACGATCAGGAGAAGAGTGTATGATTCCTATTTATGGTAAAATTGAAGATACCGAAGATATGGATGGGGGATATAACCCCATGTGGACAAATTGGAAGCTTCTCATCGGCCGACCTCATGACATCCTCATTACAGGATATGGCGGGTATACGGTGAATCGACTGCGATTATTTTCAGCCTGGGCATCTGAAGATTTTGATATGAAGATTTTTAATGATGGAGACTATTTTAAAGCAGTTGAAAAAAAAATAAAATCTGAAACCATTTCCAAAATTCTTTACCCTTCAGATTCAAAGGAAATTGGTAAAGAATTGAGACTGGTTCAGGAATACTTTCTGGTGGCCTGTTCTATACGAGATATCATAAAGATTTATCAACGTCAGAATACCGGCTTTGATCAATTCCATGAAAAAGTTGCCATTCAACTCAATGATACGCATCCGGCATTAACTGTGGCAGAACTGATGAGGGTTCTGATAGATGAAAACTCTCTTAAATGGGAAAAGGCATGGTATATTACGACCAAAACCCTTGGGTATACCAATCATACCCTGTTGCCCGAGGCGCTTGAGACATGGCCGGTGTCGATTGTCAAAAGAGTTGTTCCAAGACATTTACAGATCATTTATGAAATCAATAATCGGTTTATTGCCGAGGTTAAAAAGAAATATGGTGAAAACAGCACGCCGTTGATTTCAAAAATGTCTATTATTCAGGAAGGGGATGAAAAAAAAATCAGAATGGCTAACCTTGCTATTATCGGCAGTCATTCCGTCAACGGCGTAGCAAAAGTACATTCAGACCTGGTAAAAACAAAACTGGTCCCGGAATTTTTTTCATTCTATCCAAAGAAATTTAATAATAAAACCAATGGCGTCACTCCCAGGCGATGGATTGTTTCCTGCAACCCGGGTTTGACAAAATTAATTTGTGAAGCCATTGGG
>QMMT01000100.1 GCA_003647385.1 Deltaproteobacteria bacterium | reverse complement strand
CTTTGTGCCAGAACAGGAAGTGTTTGGAAAATCTTTTCCATTTGAGGGCTTCTGCCAACAATATTTGCAAAGCTGTAGGCCACCCTCTCTTCCCCGTCTATGGTTTGTGAAAGCCGGATATCCTCTATGGTTTCAATATATCCTTTGATATTACGATTATTGTCATATATGGGTGCGGTTGTTATACGGATTGGCAGGCGCTGACGGTCCAGGGTTATCATATCACTTTTACATAAAACAGGCCGGCTGTCACCTGTCATGGCCAGTACAGGGCAATTGGAGATGCAGACGGCTCCCCTGAGAATATTGTAGCATTGGACGCCATGGGCCATAGAAGGGGAAAACCCCGACAGTGCCTCAAAGGCACGGTTTAAAAGTACAACCCGCCGATCAGTGTCAAGAATTAACACACCGATGGGAAGCTCATCCATCAGGCGAGTGAAATCAAGTTGATCTGTCATCAGGCCTTTTATCATTGGATGGGGCAAATTTTTCATAAGAATCAGCCGGATATTTTGTTTGTTATTGTTTAAAAGCCGCAATCTTTTTTTATTTTGAAGTACTACCACTCAACGTCATATTTATCAAATACAATCCTTGCAAAATCCAAATATGGAGGTCTGACAATGAAGTTGTGTCAAAAAGCAACCTGTGATATGAAGATTTTAAAAGACGCCCGGGAAAATAGGAAAAAATATTTTTATAAACCAAGGAATTAAAAATGGAAAAACTCAAACTATTAAACGAACGGATTGTCAGCAGGGTAAATGCAAATCTTCGTGAATTTGATTTTGATACAGGCCGATTTATCAGCAATGCCATCGAATATGACAAGTTGTCCAGATTCTATTGTTTTTACGGGATCACATCCCATCATCCCATTGATTTTTATTTTAAACATGCCAGCATGGCAGGGAGTTATTTTCTAGGCAAATGCGCTGTCAACCAGTCAATCATCTATAAAAGCGATATACGTGGAGATGAGCTAAAACGAAAAGGGGATATTATGGACCAGGACAACCCCCTGCCGCTGGTTGAAGATGAGACCATTGTGGTCAATTCGAGCCTGCTGTATAAAACACTGGTTCACAGTAACTCTCACAATATTGAAACACCGGAAGAATTTACCATCAGAAATACGGTATCGTCTCATTATGCCAATATTCATGGGTCCACAATCGAGGGATGTTTTTTAGGCCCGTTTTCAACCATTGATCTGATGAACCTTCATTCCTGCATTGTCGGTGAATTTTCTTATCTTCAGGCCGGTGAGTTTTTTCACAAAAAGATTGACCCGGGTGTAATCCATATCGAAACAAAGGATTTCAGGTTTCAATACAGGTACAGAAAAGAGGAGATAGATAAGTATATAGGTGTCAATGAATCATCTCAACCCCGGGGCTTGATTCAACAGTTTGTAAGGGGAAAAGAGCCGGAGTTTGAGCGGTTGTTTAAAGTTGTTGATCTGCCGCCCATACAAGCACCGGAGAGCTCTGCTGTGAACCGGTACGCTGTTATCAAAGGGGATACCAGAATCGGAGAAAATGTTTTGATTTCCCAGGGAGCGTATCTGGAAGACGCCCACATGGGTGATGGCTCCAACGCCCAGGAAAACACCTATATTATTCATTCCCATCTGATCGGGATGAATATTACGGCCCATGGGGGGAAAATAATTAACTCAGAAATCGGGCAAAAAACCTTTGTCGGGTTTAATTCTTTTCTCTTTGGAAAACAAAATGCAAAATTGACGGTGGGAAAAGGATGCATCGTAATGCCCCATACCATTATCGACATTGAATGTCCCTTGCAGATTCCGGAAAATCACATCATATGGGGATATATTACCTGTGAAGAAGACTTGGAAAATAACACGATTTCCATTGAGAAGCTGAATGCAATTGACGGAAAACAAACGATCGGGAAAATGATATTTTCAGGGCAGGGCAAAATCTTTATCAATGGATTTAAGAACCGGATCGAACAGATTCTGGTCGCCAATGGTGCCTATTGTGATCATGATGAGGATTGCCGCGGCCATGCCCAGGACGATCAGCAGATTTCGTTTAATACATTACAACCCTATCGATCTGGGAAAGATGAAGGGCTTTACCCCTTCATCAGAATACGACCTTGAGATAGCCGGTTATTAAGAAACCTGCTCGGCAGGCCAGCTAAGAAAGCTTATTTATGACTCCAAGAATTATGATTATTGATGATGATCCCCTTACACTCAAGCGGTTGAGAAGACTCCTTGAACAGAAGGGGTATAAAGTCTCATCCTATACCAGCCCTCTGGGTGCACTCAAACAGATGGAAAATTCACACTATCATCTGGTGATCACAGATGTGAAAATGCCTGGAATGAATGGAATGGATTTGCTGATAAATATTAAATCACATCTTTCTACAACAGAAGTCATCCTCATGACAGGGTATGCCAGCATTGACAAAGCCATCGAAGCAACCCGGGAAGGAGCCTTTTATTACCTGGAAAAACCCTTTACCCCGGAACAATTCCTGGATACTGTTGAAAAGGCGCTTCATCGACTGCAGATTCATATAGAAATTGACAAATCAAATATGGCAAAGACAAAAGAGTCTGATGTGCCGGTTATCATAGGAAAGAGTCCAAAGATTCGTGAAATTGAAACCTTGACTCATCAGATTGCTCCCACAGACTGCAATGTACTCATCACCGGAGATTCGGGAAGTGGTAAGGAGCTTGTGGCTCGGTCCATTCACGCATTAAGCCAACGGGCAAAGGGGCCTTTTGTCCCTGTAAATTGTGGTGCTTTCAATGAAACACTGCTGGATAATGAGTTTTTTGGACACGAGAAGGGGGCATTTACCGGTGCAGATTGCAGCAAAGCCGGTTTGCTGGAGACAGCAGATAAAGGAACTATTTTTTTAGATGAGATCGGAGAAATGCCCCATTCAATGCAGGTAAAGCTTCTTCGTGTTTTACAGGAAAAGGAATTGATGCGGGTGGGTGGGAATCGGAGAATACCGGTTGATGTGCGGGTGGTGTCTGCCACAGCCAAGGATTTGAAAGCAGAAGTGGCAGCCGGTGTGTTCAGGAAAGACATGTACTATCGCATCAACGTGGTGAATATTAAACTGCCAAGTCTGAAAGACAGGCCTGAAGATATCCCCCTGCTGGCTTTTCATATTCTTAAACGACTATACCGGAACGGGGGAAAAAAAATTAATTCCATATCCCCCAGAGCATTTTCATTGATAAATAATTACGCTTTTCCCGGTAATGTCCGGGAGCTTGAAAATATTCTTGAACGGGCTGCTGCAATTACTGATAGTGATAAAATCAGGGCCTGTGATCTTCCTTCCGACCTTATCGAACTGGAACTGCACGCATATCAGCGGCCAAAAGGGAATATGATGACCCTGGCCGAAATAGAAAAGGATTATATATCTCATTTGTTGAAAACCACCCATAACACCCGGGCAAGGACAGCAGAAATTTTAGGAATTGACAGGGCCTCACTGTGGCGTAAAATCAAAAAATTCGGCTTAGATTAATTTGTTCGGTTTTGAAACAGACCTGTTCGTTTATGCAACAATCCTTCCCTTTTTTCTCCTGATCACTCCATATCGTTCTTATTAATCTCTGAATGTTGTATTATGCAACATTCAGTTCCTATTCAAGTTATTTTGTGAAATCAAAAAAAAATCTTAAAAATCAACCTGTTATAATTAATATTTGGTTTGGCATGAATATTGTAACATTGAGGCTTCAGGAGACGGACCAATATGAATTATGAGTTGTTGATTATTTTTGAAGATGACAAGGTTTTTTCAGGCGCATTGACATATGCCAGGGAGTACGCACTGCGCACAGAAGCCAGGGTAACCTTCCTCATGCTGGTCGCCATGTCCTTTTCAGCAAATGATTTTATGGGGGCCAAAAGAAATGCCATCCAAAAAATAGAAATCAGAGCAGGAAAGCTGTTGGCCGAATTGACGGAAACATTTGTCCAGAAAGGCCTTGAAACAATTTCTGCCCTTAGAATTGGGGACCCTTCCCAGGAGGTGTTAAAATTTCTGGCAGACAGGCCGTCGTTTCAGGCGATTGTCTGGGGAAGCGGAGAAAATCTTCCCTCCTCCTGTAAGAAAGCGGGAAAACACTGGATCTGCGATCTGGCCGCGAATCTGGAATGTCCTCTGTTAACGGTTACAAAGCGCTCAAAAAAAAATACCCTGGAAAAAGGGAAGGTAAAATAAATGGTTAAGGTGTTTTATTAAATGATTTTATGGATATGAAAATGGAGAGAATATGCAACAGCTGACGCCGGATATGATACTGGTGCTTGTGATGATAGGATTGGCAATTTTTCTTTTTATTGTAGAGTGGGTGAGGGTTGATGTGGTGGCAATTCTGATGATGGTGTGTTTGCCGCTTCTCCATCTTGTAACCCCTAAAGAGGCTTTTGTGGGCTTAAGCAGCAATGCGGTGGTTTCAATTATTGCTGTGATTATCATCGGTGCCGGTCTTGACAAGACCGGAATGATAAACAAGTTGGTGAAACCGGTCTTGGCCATCGCCGGGAAAAGTTCTTCCCGTATTATTGTGGCGGTTTCCTTTACAGTGGCCCTGATTTCAAGTTTTATGCAGAACATCGGTGCTGCCGCTCTTTTTTTGCCGGCCATTCAACGGATCAGTAAACTACAGAAAATCCCATTGAGTCGTCTATTGATGCCGGTGGGGTTCAGTGCCATTCTCGGAGGAACCATTACCCTGGTGGGATGTTCTCCCTTGATTCTTTTAAATGATCTTCTAATCCCGTTTCACCTGGAGCCCTTTGGCCTTTTTGATGTAACACCCATCGGCCTCGCCCTGGTTGCCAGCGGTATCCTCTGCTTTATTTTTTTTGGAAGATTTATTCTTCCCCAGGGGGATGTCACAGAAAATCAGGAAAATGAGCATACCTGTGCCCTGGATTCATCCAGCAACCTGGGAACAGAGGATAAATGCTTTTATGAGCTGACAACCTCAGATGATTTTATGGATTACCGGGATACGGTACGGGTTTCAACTCTCCACCAGCGGTACCTGGTCAGTATCATAGCACTGACCGAGCCTCCTGATTCTAAAACCCTGTCTCCCTCACCGGATACTGAAATCCGATCCGGTGTTGATCTGGTGGTGTGGGGGAAAAAAACAGATGTGGAAAGAATGGCTGTCGAGGAAGAAATGCAGCTCAAAGACACCATTGAATGTTATGGAGAAGAGCTTGAGGATGCCAATTCAGGTATTGTAGAAGCAGTCATCTCCCCGCGGTCCCAATTCACAGGCCGGTCTCTGGGGGTTAACAATTTTAATGACCGATTCCGGGTCAGCCCTCTTGTCATCCACCGTCAGGAGGATGTCTACCGTGCAAAACTGGATGATATCATCCTTCAGACCGGAGATGTTATCAGTTTTTATGGTACGTGGAAGCGTCTGGAAGTCCTGCACCAGGAAGGAGGCCTATTGTTCAGCATGCCATCGGACTTGGAGGATATGCGGCCGGAAAAAGCATTATGGGCGGGTGGTTGGCTCGTTCTGTCCCTTGTAATGATTATGGGATTTAATATCCAGCTGTCTGTTGCCTTGATGACAGGAGCCCTCGGCATGGTTCTGACACGGGTATTGAGTATTGATGAGGCGTATCAGTCCGTTGACTGGCGGACCATATTTTTGCTGGCCGGGTTGATTCCCCTGGGAATTGCCACGGAAAAAACCGGAACGGCTGCCTGGATTGCCGGGTCTATTCTTCAGATTATCGGTGATGTTCAGCCCATTGTCCTGCTGACGGTTATTGGAATACTTTCCACTTTGTTTACCCTGGTGATTTCCAATGTGGGCGCAACGGTACTGCTGGTTCCTTTGGTGGTAAACATGGCCCTTGCCGCCCATACAGATCCTAGAATGGCAGCTTTGGTGGTGGGGCTTGCAACCAGCAATTCCTTTGTTCTGCCCACCCATCAGGTCAATGCACTGTACATGGGACCGGGTCGGTATCGAACCATTGACTTTATCAAGGCAGGATCTTTGATCAGTGTGATTTTTCTAGTCGTGATGATTGCAATGATATATTTGTTTTATGGCGTTTAATGAAAGGAAATTTATAAATGAGTATAATTACCATTTCCCGCGGGTCATCTTCCCTGGGAAAAGCTGTTGCAGAAAAGGTGGCTGCCAAACTTGGATATGATATTTTCAGCCGGGACCTGCTTTTCAAGACAAGTGGGCGATTCCATGTCCCTCAAAAAACGCTGGAAAAAGCCATTCATGATGCGCCCGGAATTTTTGAACGATACAGCCATACCAAAAAGGTCTATCTGGCCTATATCCGGGCAACACTGACCGAGATGGTTTCCAGGGGAAATATTGTGTACTATGGCCTGGCAGGCCATCTGCTGTTGAATAAGCTTTCTAATGTTCTTAAGGTCAGAATTACAGCGAACCTGGAAGGCCGTGTGAAAAGGAAGATGGCAGAAGGCCTTTCCGAACAAAAGGCCCGGGCCATGATCCTGGCAGATGATGACCAGCGAAAAAAATGGTCCCGGAAAATTTATAATGCAGACCCCAATGACAGTTCCCTTTACGATATGGCTGTTTGCATTGACAAGCTTTCGGTTGAAAATGCGGTTGACTGTATTTGCAGGTGTGCCTCCAGAAAAGCATTTGAATCAACAAGTGATTGTATCAGACAATCAAAAGATTTATCCCTGGCGTGTAATGTTAAGGCTTCACTGGTTGAAAGTTTCCCTGATGTCGGTGTTATCTGTGAATATGGGAATTTATTGGTCTACGCAACACAAAAAGAGGCTCATGCTGCCAAGTTTAAGAAAATTCTGCTTGACATTAAAAAGGAGAATTACGACATTTATAATCTTGAGGTTCATACTGGATTAGCAGCCCCTGCCAATGCGGTATAGGCAGGGGGAACTCTCATTGAATCATGTCTTTTAATTAAAAGGAGGGTATCATGCCTGTTCTGATTTTATCATCGGAAAACAAGGAAATTGAAAATGAAATTGCACAAAAAATAGCTCAAAATCTGGAATACACAAGCCTTAATTGGGAATTTTTCAGTGAAATTGCACACAAGTATACCCTTGACAGCAAAAAGCTGATGGACGCTATGAATATAACCCCTTCCATCCTGAAACGG
>QMMT01000099.1 GCA_003647385.1 Deltaproteobacteria bacterium | reverse complement strand
GTATTTTACAAATTTTACCGGGTTTGCAAATTATTAAATCAAAGGAAAATTAATGAAAAATAGCAATTCAAATGACGCATCTCATGTCTTTCATTTCTTTTTGAACCGGGAATATGTTTCCATTGCCAATGCAAAGGGGATTTATCTTTACGATGATAAGGGGAATAGATATATAGATGCTTCCGGTGGCCCCATACTGTGCAGTCTTGGCCACGGGCTTGATGAAATGGCAAAAGTTTTAGGAGCTCAGGCAAAAAAGCTGTCATATGTTCATCGCGTTGATTTTACAAATCCTCCCCTTGAAAAAGCGGCCCAAAAGCTCTGCAAAGTATCTAATTATACCATGGATAAAGTCTTTTTTGTTTCAGGTGGTACAGAGGCGGTGGAGATTGGCGTTAAAATTGCCCGAAAATACCATTTGGATAATAATAAACCATCTAAAACCTGTGTGATCTCCCGGTGGCAGAGCTATCATGGCAGCACGGCAGGTGCTCTGGCATGGTCAGGTTCTACGGGCAGAAGATCAGACTTTTTTCCCTATCTGAATGGTTCTCATCATATACCACCGGCATATTGTTACAGATGCTGGTTCAATAAAACCCCTGAAACCTGCGATCTTGACTGTGCCAATGCCCTTGAAAATGAAATCATGTGCCTTGGACCTGACAATGTATCTGTTTTTCTTGCAGAACCTGTTTCAGGCATGTCCCTTTGCGGAGTGGTTCCTGCAAAGGGGTATTTTGAACGGATCAGGGAAATTTGCAACAAGCATGATGTGCTTTTAATGTTTGACGAGGTAATGACCGGAATGGGGCGGACCGGAAAAATGTTTGCCTATGAACATTTTAATGTTGTCCCGGATATTCTGGCCCTGGGTAAGGGGCTTGGGGGAGGATATTTCCCTATAGGAGCCGTTGCCGTTCCAGATTACATACATAAAAAAATTGCTGATAATTCCGGTATGTTTGGTGCCGGCCATTCCTGGGGAGGCAATCCCCTTGGCTGTGCTGTGGTATCAAAAACCATTGATTATCTGTATGAGCATGATCTTGTTGAACGATGCGATAAAATGGGTAAATATCTTGATCATAAGCTAGAGGATTTAAAGACCCACCCCCTGGTGGGCAATATCAGGGGAATGGGACTGATGAGGGGAGTGGAGTTTGTTGAAGATAAGAAAACCAGGAAAACCCTTGATCCAAAATATGCGTTTTCAGCTCGCGTGGCAGCAGAATGCATGAAACACGGTATGTTCATTGAATATTCAGGTGGATGCGACAGAGGACAATCCGGCGATATGATTATGTTCGGACCTCCTTTTATTATCAATGAAGCCCAGATAGATGAGGCAGTTGAGATTCTGAGTCAAGCCCTTGACAAGGATCTTTTGTCGGATAAAAGTAATTTTTTAACCTTTTAATAATGGAAGGTAATAATTATGCAGCTCACTGTTCTTGTTGACAACAATACGCTTATCGACCGGTATTTCCTGGCAGAACCCGGATTATCATTTCTCATCGAGGATGGAGATCTGTCTGTTTTATTTGATACGGGTTATTCGGATATTTTTATCAGGAATGCCCAGAAGATGGGAAAAAACCTGGTGAATCTTGATTTCATCGTACTTTCGCACTCCCATCTGGATCATACATGGGGAATAGAACCTTATTTACGGTATCTTACGGAACTTACAATTGAACACCATCCCTTCTCGCGTCCTGCCCTGATCGCTCATCCGGAAACCTTAACCGGTGTCAGTGCTGATGGGCTCAGGGAAATCGGCTCTTTAATTTCAAAAGACAGGCTTGCCAAACATTTTGATCTTCGCTTAAGTAAGGAACCTCAATTTTTGACCGAGCATCTTGTTTTTCTTGGGGAAATACCCAGAATAAATGATTTTGAAGGAAGTCTGCCCTTTGGCCGAAAAGATGGTTCAAATGAAGATGATATCGTTATTGAAGATTCCGCCCTTGTTTATAAAACGCCTAAAGGACTTGTCATTATTACCGGATGTTCCCATGCAGGAATCTGCAATATCATTGAATATGCCAAAAAAGTCTGCAAAGAACAGCGAATTTTAGATGTCATTGGCGGGTTTCATCTGCTAAACCCTTCTAAACGACAGCTTGAAGGTACCATTTCCTACTTTAAAAATTTTCATCCCGATAGAGTATATGCCTGTCATTGTACAGACCTTGCATCAAAAATTGCCCTGTCCCGGGTTGTCAATGTAAAAGAGGTCGGGGTCGGGCTTTGCCTCCAATACAAAGGTTAAAGTATTTTCCCTGTCCAGCTATTTACATTCTGTCATTCTTCGGATGTTGAGAATGGGAACAAAACAAGCTCACGATGCAGGCTGCAATTAATGCACCTGCAAGGCTGACCAGCACGAATAATGAGGTAAAGTACCAACCCCAATATACTATCAACACTGGCAAAAGAACTGGTTTTACCGAACGGTTACCTATAAAATTAGCAAGGTGGAAGTCTGTGGCTCCCTTATCCCTCAAATTTTTTAGCAATGGATACCAGGCATAAACAGGCCCCATTGACAAAATACCTGCCAGGGATGAAAGGAATATTCCTTTTAAACCAGCATTTCGACCTAAAAAAAGCGTTACCACTGCCGGGGATAAAAATCGGTTAAGCACCACCATCATGATAAGGGCTAAGCAGATGGGCAGAGCAAGCTGCCAAAACATAGAACCACTCATCTGCAATGCACGATAAGTGCTCTCAGGTGCAAGCCCGATCCCGAGTCCATACATGCCTGCAACTCCGAGAGGAAACAACCATGGCCGTGCCAACGCCCTAAAGCCCGAAGAATCTCTTTCTGAACTCATATACGTCCCCCTGCAAACCAAACAACGACAACAGACATAATTATGGCCACGATAAATCCGGTAATATTGCGTACCAGAGCAAACCGTATGCCAAGAGCCTTAGACTCCACAGGCAGCTGAATCAACCCAATACTGACCCAGGTCAGCATCATTGCCGTGACCCCGGATAGACCAACACCAATATTCAAAAGATTTTTGCCTATTACATAACTGTTGACGGGATTTCCAGTCAGGACACTTCCCATGCAAGCCCCCCAGAATGAATCGAGAACAGCAGAGCCGGAAAAAAAAGAAAGCAGTGTCTGCTTCGACACAAATCCTTGAAACAACCCCAGCAACAGGATCACACCAACGAGCAGAGGTAAAATGGACTGAAACTGGCGCAGGCTCTTTTTCATAGCCGCAATCCATTGATCTTTCGATGTGGATTCTCTGGACGGCAGTTCATCATTTTTCAGTTTGGAGTTTGAGGACCTCGAGTCCATATAGCTCGTGACTGCTTTGGCTACTGAACCAGAAATTTGTGGGACAATTTCAATACCTTGTCTTGCCAATACTTTAGCAATATCTGGAGAAATAAAGCCAACAAGAATGACCTGGATACCCATATCCATGACCAGGGAAATAGTCTGTACTCCAGCCCCGGGTCGAGATGAACCTGATGGTCCGTTCAAAACCTCAAAGGACATATCATCGGTTTCGATCACCAGCACATGGGCAGCTATACCCAGCTTGTTCTCCACCATTCCGTCCAAGTTTGCCTCAGTACTTGGGACTGCTATTTTCATGCTACCTACCTATTTTTTGCTTTTTATCAGAACCAGCCGGATTGATTGCACAGGCTGCTCTTCTCCTGCTCTGTTTATGTCGCTCACCGTATACCGCCGTCCATGTAAATTTATCTACATCAAATACCAATGGCTTCATTAGTCAGCCCTGACATTCAAATAAAAAATACAAACCACAATGTTTGGTACTTCAGAATATTTACATGCGTTTTTCCGGGGTTGGATTTTTCCTTGACACTTTTTATTTGTCATGGTCATATGAATAAAATTAGAAAGGATTCTAAATGATTAAGGTTAATAATCTTTCTAAACACTTTGGCGGAATCAAGGCTGTCGACAAAGTAAATTTACATATCAAAAAAGGGTCTATTACCGGCTTGATTGGTCCCAATGGTGCCGGCAAAACAACTTTATTCAATCTTATCGCAGGGTTATACAAACCAACGTCAGGCAAAATCTATCTTGAAGATGAAGATATAACAGGATTAGACTCGCACAATTTATTTCACAAAGGTCTTTTAAGAACGTTTCAAATTGCCCATCCGTTCCCAACCCTTACCGTGCTTGAAAATTTAATGATGGTGCCCGGCAACCAGCTTGGGGAGAATATAATAAATTCATGGGTTCGGCGTGGGCAGATTCAAAAACAGGAAAACAGACTACAGAAAAAGGCTGAAGAAGTCATAAAGTTTCTTAATATACTGCACCTTAAAAATGAAAAAGCAGGCAGGCTTTCCGGAGGACAAAAAAAATTATTAGAGCTTGCCCGCACCATGATGGTAGACGCCAGGGTAGTGCTGCTGGATGAAGTGGGTGCCGGCGTAAACCGTACGTTATTGCGCCAGATTGGTGATGCGATTTTACGGTTGAACTCAGAACACGGTTATACATTCTGTATGATTGAGCATGATATGGATTTCATCTCAAAACTGTGTAATCCGGTTATTGTACTTACCAGCGGCAGTGTTTTGACTGAAGGGACTCCAAAAGAAGTAAAAAATAACGAACAGGTTATTGACGCTTATTTAGGCAGGGGAATTAAAGAAAAGGGTTTAACTTAATGGCTTATTTATCTGGTCAAGATATGGTTGCAGCATATGATTATAATGTACCCATACTCAATAGTTGCTCTGTTGAGGTAGAAAAAGGTGAGTTGGCTGTTATTGTCGGCCCCAATGGCGCAGGTAAGTCAACTGCCATGAAAGTACTCCTTGGCATGCTTAAATTAAGTTCAGGCTCTGTAACATTGGAAGGCAAGGACATATCCAGGCTGTCCGTGCAAAAGAGAATACGCCTGGGACTTGCTTTTGTGCCGCAGACAGATAATGTTTTTCCTACAATGACCGTGCAGGAAAACCTTGAAATGGGCGCTTTTTTAAGAACGGACGATATATCACAAACCCTGGCAGAAGTTTATGATCTGTTTCCTATCCTGCATGACAGGAAAAATCAGCTGGTAGGGCAGTTATCCGGTGGTCAACGCCAACAGGCAGCGTTTGGCAGGGCCATGATGACACAACCCACGATAATGTTGTTAGATGAACCCACAGCGGGAGTGGCACCAAAAGTAATGGATGAAATTTTTGGAAATATTTTAAATTTAAAAAACTCGGGCCGGGCAGTGTTAATGGTAGAACAAAACGCCAGGCAGGCTTTAGAAATTGCCGACAAAGGGTTTGTTCTGGTCTCAGGAAGAAATGAGCACACCGGCACTGGCAAAGAACTTCTGGCAAACCCTGAAGTACGCAGATCTTTTTTAGGAGGATAGATGCCTGAGTTCACCGATATTCTCAACGCGATTGTTTTACTCTTAAATTTTGTATTCATGCCGGCCCTGTCATATGGATCACAACTTGCCCTGGGCGCACTGGCAGTTACTCTGGTTTACGCGGTTTTAAGATTTGCCAACTTTGCCCAGGGTGATACCATGGCATTCAGTACTGTTGCGACTATTTTAATTACATGGCTGCTGCAAAAGCTGGGCATAACCTTAGGATTTATGCCAACGGCTCTTTTGGCGCTTCCTTTTGCAATTATTGCCTGTCTTATCTACGTACTTCTTGTTGATAAATTTGTATATAATTACTATCGAAAACAAAACAGCAAACCCATTACCATCGTTATGGCATCCGTTGGCGTTATGTTTGTAACCGGCGGCCTTGTAAGGTTCATCTTAGGACCGGAACATCATATCTTTGCCGATGGGGCACGATTTATTATAACGGCCAGAGAGTTTAAAACCATGACAGGACTTGCCGAAGGACTTGCAATTAAAACTTCACAGTTTTTAACCATAACCATTGTGATTTTACTGGTGTGTTTTGTCTTCTATTTTTTACAAAAAACAAAAACCGGCAAAGCAATGCGCGCATATGCTGACAACAAAGATCTGGCACTGTTATCCGGAATTGATCCTGAAAAGGTCGTACGGGTTACCTGGATGCTGGTGGCAGTTCTGACAACAATTGCCGGGGTTTTATATGGTCTTGATAAAGGATTTATGGCAAACTCATACCATCAATTGTTATTACCCGTTTTTGCAGCAGTGATTGTCGGGGGTATTGGTTCGCCAATGGGAGCAATTGTCGGTGGATTTGTGATTTCTTTTTCCGAGATGATATTAACCTATGCATATAAAAAATTTTTAATTTACCTGCTGCCCGAAGTACTACAGCCGGACAGCCTGGCGCAATTTCTTGGAACTGAATACAAAGTTGCTATTTCTTTTGTAATCCTGGTAATTGTCCTGTTATTGCGGCCCACAGGAATTTTTAAAGGTAAGGTCATATGAGCCAATACAATATAAGAGTTGTTGTTACTTTTGGCATTATGTTTTTGCTGTTGCTCATGGTTGGTTTGGGTCAATCATGGTCCTTGTCTCTAAGCATTCTAAACCTGTGTTTGATTTCAGCTATCATGGCCCTGGGGGTAAATATTCAATGGGGGTATGCGGGTTTATTTAATGTAGGAATAATGGGCTTCACGGCTTTAGGCGGTCTTAGTGCCGTATTGATTTCAAAAGAAAGCGTCAGAGAAGCCGTCAAAGCCGGCGGCATGAAAATGCTGGTTGCCATCGTCATCTTTTCACTGGCCATCGCCGTAAGTATTTATATTTATAAAAAACTTAAAAGCAAATGGTGGGTCATTGCAACAATATTGACAGGTTTTTTTATAACAAGATATTTCTATCTGGATGCTGCCCAGTCAATTGAGGCTATAAACCCGGCGTTCAGCGGTTACCTCGGAGGGCTTCATTTGCCCGTGCTTTTATCATGGATAGCGGGTGGTTTTCTTGCAGCCGGCGCAGCCTGGTTGATTGGTAAAATTTCTTTGGGATTGCGTACAGACTATCTGGCCATTGCAACCCTGGGAATCTCGGAAATCATTATAGCAATCATCAAGAATGAAGACTGGCTGAGCCGTGGAGTGAAAAATGTAACGGCTATTCCAAGACCCGTACCCTATGAAATTGATTTGCAGCAGGCCGGCTGGTTTAAAGATATAGTTGAAAAATTATATGCGGGCAGTTTGGATATGCTGCCGGCGTCCGAGCAGGCAGCAGC
>QMMT01000098.1 GCA_003647385.1 Deltaproteobacteria bacterium | reverse complement strand
TATTGTCGAGATGTTAAAACAATACCAGGTCAAGGTATTGTTCGGTGTTCCCGGAGATACAAGCATCAAACTCTATGAAGCACTTCATGACAACCAGTCCGACCTTACCCATGTTATGGCAAGAGATGAAAGATCTGCTGCATTCATGGCCGATGCCTATGCCCGGCTCAGCCACAAACCTGGTATCTGCGAATGCCCTTCAGGTGCCGGTTCCCTCTACACCGTACCCGGGGTGGCAGAGGCCAATGCATCTTCCATTCCCGTCATCGCCATTACATCGGATGTCCCCTTGTCCGGAGAAGGCAAACAGACGATTACCGAGCTGGATACCCAAAAATTATTTGAATCCATTACTAAATGGGCCAGCGTGGTAAAAAGCGTCGACAAGATCCCGGAGGTGATACGGAGAGCTTTCAGAATCGCAACAACCGGCCGGCCCGGGGCGATTCACCTCGCATTTCCAAAAGAATCCCTGTATGACAATTTTCCAAAAGACGCTAAAAATCTGTATGCAGACGAAAGCTGCTGCACCTATCCAGCCTACCGTACACGGGGTGCACGCATAGAATTGGAAGCCCTGGTTTCCCATATGTCGGCGGCCAAAAAATTAGCCATCATAGTGGGCGGTGGTGCCAACCATTCCCAGGCAGGGAAGGCAATCCAATTGATGGCCGAATGGATGTCAGCCCCGGTTGTCTCAACCATTTCAGGCCAGGGCATTATGCCCGATGACCATCCCATGGCCATCGGTGTTATTGGTGATAATGGTTTCCACCCTCATGCTCACAGGGCCATCGAAGAAGCGGATGTCCTCTTATATATCGGATGCAAAATGGGATCTGTTTCTACTATCAACTGGTCCATGCCATCTGAAAAGCCGAATCGTAAAATTCTCCAGATTGATTTAAACCCTGAAATGCTGGGTAATAATTTTAAAAACACATTGAGTGTAGCAGGGGATGCAAAACTTGTAGTGGAAGACCTCTTAGCTCTTTTAAAAGGAAAGGCAGCGCAAAAAGAGACCTCAAGCTGGGTAAATGACCTGAATCAACAGCGGCAGGCTTTCTGGAAAGATGCCCAAAAAGAATTTCAGGCGAATACGACCCCCTTAAAACCCCAGCGTATTATTGCTGAACTTAATCGTCACCTTGACGAATCCACCATCGTGATCGCGGATGCCGGAACCCCGACACCCTATATTACCCGGTATCTGAAACTTGCGGCCAAAGATTCCAGGTTTATTATTCCCCGAGCTTACGGCGGGTTGGGCTATGCCATTCCTGCTGTTGTCGGTGCCCATTTCGCCTGCCCTGATGCAAAGCTGGTAGGGTTGTTCGGGGATGGGTCTCTGGGCATGTCAGCCGGAGAACTGGAAACCATTTCCCGGCTCAATATCCCGGCAGTGCTCATCCATTTTAATAACAGTTCATTCGGATGGATCAAGGCGTTGCAGAAACTCCATTGCAAAGAAAAGTATTTTTCAGTGGATTTTAATGCCAATGATCCGGCAATGGTGGCCCGGGGCTTCGGCTTAAAGGCCCTGTCTATTGAAACAGCTGGAGAACTTGACCAGGGTCTCAAGGTTGCGTTTAAATCCAAATCACCTGTTTTCCTGGATGTTAAAAGCGAACCGGAATCCGATGATATCCCTCCGGTTTACTCTTGGAGGAAGGCCCAGGAAAAGCGTGACAATAAATAGGAGTAGCGTGTAACTATATCAACAATTAAAAAAGGGAGAAAGAAAATGAAAAAAACAATTATCTGTTTGTTAGCGTTTATGATGGCAGCCTTTTTGGCATTGCCTGCCGCAACAATGGCCGATGATTACAAAGTGACCAAATCCACGACAATGACCTGGGTGGCCGGGGGCGTGGGCGGCGGCTGGTATGTCCAGGCCGGCGGTATTGCCAGGATGATCGCAGAAAAAGAACCCAACCTGATCCTGAAAGTAGTTCCCGGCGGCGGCGTAGTCAATCCGGTTCGGGTCTCCAGGCACAAGGACGATGTTGGCTGGGGCATTACGTTTGTGGACAAAATGGCATTTAAAGGACTGGCTCCGGTTTACAAAAAAGCCAATCCTGATGTCCGTTCCCTGGGCGGTATTTTTGGAATCTATCACATCCATGTTCTAGGTGCCAAGAACAAGGGTATCACAACCATGACCCAGCTCGCCGACATGATCAAGGCAGGCAAGAAAATCAAATTAGCTGCTCCCATGAAAGGCACATCTGACCTGCCCCTGATGAACACTATCCTGAATTTTTACGGCATTTCCCTTAGCGACATCAAAAAAGCAGGCGGCAAGGTTTTCCATGCTGTCTATTCTGATATGGTCAACCTTTACAAAGATAAACACGTGGATTTTGTCTTCACCCACCTTGGCCTTCCCGGTGCAGCCATCACAGAAATGAGTGTCAGCAGGGATTCTTCTCTTATTGCCCTGTCGGATGCATGTCTTGACCATCTTAATAAAGAACTTGGGACGCTTTCCCGGGATTCGGGAAGAAGCTTTATCCCCAAAGGCACTTACAAGGGCCAGGAAGTTGATGTACCCACCGTTGTATCTGCAGGTGAGATGATCATCAACAAGGATGTACCCGAGAATATTGCCTATACCATTATTAAAATAATCTGTGAAAATACAGATGAATTATACAAAATCAATCCGGCAAACAAGAATTTCAAACCTGAAACCGGATGGAAAAATGTGGCACTTCCCCTTCACCCGGGTGCTGAAAAATATTATAAAGATGCGGGTCATATGAAATAAAAAAAGGAGAATTGACCACGGTCTTGTATTTTAACACGGACAGGGCATTTATTTTTTGCCCTGTCCTAACTCCGGGGAGCACTGCATGAAAAATCTTAATACCTGGCAGAACAAAGCAATTGGCACCTGGCTTGTTATTATTTCAATGTTTCAACTATATACAGCCACTGTGGGAATTTTTCAGCCTCGTATCCAGAGAGGAATCCATCTTTTGTTCCTGCTGCCGGCTGCTTTTGTCCTCTTCCCGGCATCCAAAAAACAGGTCCATGAAAAAGTTGGAATTTTCAACTGGTTTCTTGCACTTCTTTCAATTTTTCCACCACTCTATATTGCATATTTTCATGAGCGGCTCACCGAGCGTCTGGAGTTTGTGGATGATGTTCTGACCATTGAACTGGTTTTAGGTACTTTGATGATTGTTCTGCTTCTGGAGGCTGTCCGGCGGGCAGTGGTACCGGCCATGGCATATCTCATTGCTGCTTTTTTTGCCTATCTTTATGCAGCACCATATCTTCCCGGCGTATTTTATGCCAAACCCGTTGTCTTTGCAGAAATTGTTGAAATGCAATTTTTGATTACCGATGCCGGTATATTTGGATCTATTACCGGAGTTTCCGCCACTTTTGTGGCCTTGTTTGTCATTTTCGGGGCGTTTATGGAGGTCACCAAAACAGGTCAGTTTTTTACCGATCTTGCATGCAGGATCGCAGGTAAGAGTAATGGTGGACCGGCCAAGATCGCCGTCATCTCCTCGGGGCTTTTTGGCTCCATCTCCGGTGTGGCAGCCGCCAATGTTTATTCAACAGGTGTATTCACCATTCCTTTAATGAAAAAATTGGGGTACAAGCGCAGATTTGCCGGGGCTGTGGAAGCCGCTGCCTCCACCGGAGGTATGCTCATGCCACCGGTCATGGGGGCAGGAGCCTTTGTTATGGCAGAGATCACGGGCATATCCTATGTCAATATCGTCATTGCTGCCATGCTGGGGTCGTTGCTTCTTT
This sequence comes from Deltaproteobacteria bacterium, assembly GCA_003647385.1. Lineage (GTDB taxonomy): Bacteria > Desulfobacterota > Desulfobacteria > Desulfobacterales > Desulfobacteraceae > Desulfobacula. The sequence continues at coordinate 3,424 of QMMT01000098.1, read as the reverse complement.
ATGCCAGCATGGTGGTACGGGTCCATTATACAGCACAGAAACAAAAACTTGTAGGGGTGGAGGAAGAGGATATGGTCTCCTATAAGCAGATTCTAAAGGATTCCTATCTCCTTATTCCTATGGTTATTTTAGTAGTATTACTCCTTAAAGGGTATTCACCCTTTTTTGCGGCCACCGCTGCAATTGCAATAGTTTTTTTGATGAGTTTTATAAAAAAAGAAACCCGGATGACACCGGCCAGACTCTTTGAAACCCTCCGACTTTCCGGTCACAATATGATCATGATTGCCCTTGCCTGTGCAGGAGCAGGAATGGTGGTTGCCATTGTCACACATACCGGTCTTGCCCTGGGTATTGCCACGGTCATCACAAACTGGTCCGGGGGCCTAATATTTCCGGCCATGCTCCTTGTCATGCTTACCTCCCTGGTTATGGGTATGGGACTACCCTGTACGCCTGCTTACATTATTGCCATAACCATCGGCGGGCCTGCCCTGTTAGCCATGGGGGTCGATATGCTGCCCGCCCATCTTTTTGTCTATTATTTTGCCGTTCTGGCCGGGGTTACCCCGCCGGTGTGTGTGCCGGCCTTTTGTGCCGCCTCCATTGCCAAATCCAAACCGCTCCAGACTGGTTTTGAAGCGTTTAAACTTGCATTGGCAGGGTTTTTAATCCCTTATGTTTTTGTATTCAACCAGGCATTGCTTATGCGAGGGACTCCCCTTGAAATAATCACGGTCACCCTGATGGTTTTGATAGCCATTATATTTTTTGCAGGCGCATTAAGCGGATATTTTTTCAAGCCTCTGAACCTGATTTTGCAGATCAACCTATTTATCCTGGCCGGACTCACCACCTTTTTGTGCACCAAACCTGATCTTCTCAATTCACCTATGATCAGAATACTGGGTATTCTGGTCCTGGCAGGAATTTTATCCCGGCCCCTGTGGTTGAAGTTCAGAGGTACCAATAAAGCAACGCATGAACCAAATGCCTGAACATGTGCATAAAGCGTTATTAGTAAATTCATTGGCAATAAAGGAAACACTTGCGTAAACAAAACTCACCACATATTGTCATCATTGGCGGCGGGGTCATCGGCACTTCCATTGCCTATCATCTGGCAAAACAGGAAGCAAGGGTGACCTTGATCGAAAAAAAGGACCTGGCCTCGGGCAGTTCCGGTGCCTGTGACGGCCTGGTTTTCATGCAGTCCAAAAAGCCGGGTATCCATCTTTCACTTGCCATGGAAAGCCTCAATCGGTTTGAGGGTCTGCAAACAGAACTGCCAACTGATATTGAGTTCAAAAAGACCGGTGGGATGGTCATCATCGAAACCGATGCCGAGTATCGTGCCATGGAAAAATTTACGAAAGAACAGCAGGCCATCGGTCTGGATGTCCGGTTGCTGGACCAGTCCCAGGCGCTTAAAAAAGAACCGTTTTTATCACCCGACATTATAGGGTCAACTTTTTCACCCCTGGATGCCCAGGTCAATCCCATCAACTTAACACTTGGGTTTGCTCTGGCTGCAAAAAAAAACCACGCCAGGATTATTAACCATACAGGGGTGCTGGGTATTCGTACAAAAAATAACCATGTAACCGGTGTTGCCACAACCAAAGGAAATTTTGAAGCGGATATTGTGGTGAATGCCGCCGGGTCAATGGCGGGACTGGTGTCTGACATGGTGGAAATTCCAATGCCTGTGCAACCGAGGCGGGGCCAGATTGTCGTGACCCATGCCGAAAAACCAGTGCTTAATCACAGCCTGATTTCTGCTAAATATATTGTCGCTAAATATGACCCTTCATTAGCAGACAAGGCCGGTCAGGGTATTTCCATGGAACAGGCAGACAATGGGAACCTGCTGTTGGGTTCCACCAGGGAATTTGTTGGGTTTAATAAAGAAAACACGATATCAGGCATCCAAAAAATTATCAGACAGACCACTGCCGTCCTTCCCTTACTGGAGAATTTCCAGGTAATCAGAGCCTTTGCAGGACTCAGGCCTTATACCCCGGATGGTTTGCCAATTCTGGGCCCGGTCGGATCCCTGAATGGTTTTTTCATGGCTGCCGGCCACGAAGGTGATGGCATTGCTCTGTCGCCTGTCACCGGAGATCTTATGGCCAACATGCTGTTAGAGCGTAAAACCCATATCCCTCTGGATGCTTTTTCCCCGGATCGGTTCAAAAAAAGTGAGACCAGGCGCCATGGTTAACAAAAAATCAACTTTCAGTCAGGACTTAAGAATTTCTTCTGTTCGGCGGGGCTCAATGGTAACATTCGTGGTCAATGGTAAAAAAATTTTGGCCTATGAAGGCGAATCCGTCCATGCCGCTTTGACAGCAGCAGGTATCCGAAATTTTCGAACCTCAAAAACAGGAGAACCCCGGGGTGTTTTCTGTGGTATGGGCATCTGTTACGAATGTCTGGTCACCATTAATAATATTCCGGACCAGCGGGCCTGCATGACCCAGGTAAAGGATAAGATGAAAATTATCACCGAAGTTCCTTTCTTTCAAAAACTAAAGCTGGAAAAAACGAATATGAATGGGAACAAATGAAAGCCCACTACCATGTTATTATTGTAGGGTCTGGTTTTGCAGGGCTTTCAGCAGCCCGGATGCTTTCCGGCCAGGGCCTTGCTATACTGGTCATTGATGAGAGTGGTAAGCCCGGAGGACAACTGCTCAGGAAGACCCCGTTAAAACCCTCTTATTTTCCAAAGATTGAACCTGATCGAATGAAATCAAAAGGATTTGATCTGGTTCGAACAATAAATAAAATACCAGGCATTGACTGGCTTTTTCAGACACAGGTTTTGGGTATTTTCAAAGATAGAAGGCTCCTTGTCCATATAGAAAACATAAAAACCCCAGAGGGAAAAAGCTCGGGAAAAATCCTTGAGATCCGGGCTGAGCACATCATACTTGCCACCGGCGCCAGGGAAAGGTATCTGCCTTTTAAAGGCTGGACTCTGCCCGGTGTCATGTCTCTGGGATCTGCTCAAATCCTGATGAAAAGTTATGGGGTTCTGCCTGCCCGTAACACCCTGATTGCCGGTACCAGTCCCCTTATGATGGCTCTGGCATCAGAAATCCTTGGTAACAGGGGTAAGGTGACGGCATTGATGGATGAAAATTCCATGACCAAAAAGCTAGGATTTCTTCCCTTGATTCACCATCACTGGCCCAAATTGATGGAAGGTGCACGTTATACCGCCCGGATGGTTCTCAACCGTGTTCCCATACTTCAAAGATACAGGGTGATCGAAGCCCGGGGCAGGCATGGATTTGAATCAGCCATTATGGCAAAAATCACTCCTGAAGGTGACGTGATCTCTAATACTAAAGCAGAATTTCAAGCTGACGCTTTAACTATTGGCTATGGTTTTGTCCCTAATATCGAACTGCCGGTA
>QMMT01000097.1 GCA_003647385.1 Deltaproteobacteria bacterium | reverse complement strand
ACTTGGGGAAGTCATGCAGGAGTCTGCAACCATTGCCTATAGTCATGTCAGGGCAAATTTGGCATCATTTAAAATTGATAAAAAATATTTTGATAATGCTTTTATTCATATCCATGTGCCGGAAGGAGCAACCCCAAAGGATGGGCCAAGTGCCGGTATTACCATTACCACCGCGATAGTCTCCCTTGCATTGGGCAAGGCAATTAACCGTCCTCTTGCCATGACAGGCGAAGTTACTCTGACAGGTGAAGTTCTTCCCGTTGGTGGCATTAAAGAGAAAATCATTGCTGCACGGCGATCCGGTATCCGTGAGATTATTCTGCCCCAGGGGTGTGTGCCTGATTTCAAAAAACTCCCGGAGCATATTAAAGAGGGTATCACATTTCATTTTGCTAAAAAATATAAAGATGTGTTCAAGGTCGTATTCAATGATGGATAGGGTGGTCATCGTTTTTTTAAGGGCTCCTGAAAAAGGCCGGGTAAAAACAAGACTTTCTAAATTTTTAAATGATACTTTTGTATTGGAACTCTATAAAGGATTAGTTAAGGATACGTTGGATGTTATAGAAACTGCGGGAGATAATGCCCTTTATTTCTGGCCCCCGGGGAAAAAAGAAGTACTTCAAAAATGGCTTGGAAATAAATATGCCTTTTTAGTGCAAAAGGGAGATAATCTTGGTCAAAAAATGTCCAATGCATTTGTCGATATGTTTAAAAAAGGGTATACTCATGCCTTGCTGATCGGCACAGATATACCGGAACTCAGTGCCAATATAATTACACTCGCCTATCAGGAACTTCAAACTGCTGATGCAGTGATTGGACCCTCGGATGACGGTGGGTATTATCTGATAGGGTTTCAAAAGTCTGGATTTTCAAAAATTATTTTTGAAGGAATCGACTGGTCAACAACATTAGTTCTGGATCAAACACTTCAGGCTATGGACAGGGTATCCATTCAATATCGTCTTCTGCCCGGGCTGAATGATATTGATACCCCGAAAGATTTCGATGCACTGTCTTGCAGGGTGAAAGATGGTGGGAAGATAGGAAAAAGAACACTTAAAATGCTCAACTCATATGGAAACTGATATATCCATTATTATTCCTGTTTTAAATGAGCAGGAAACGATCAACAAGACCATAAAAAAGGTTTATCAACAAAATTTCCGCGGAATATTGGAAATAATCGTGGTGGATGGCAAAGAGGACAGAACCACTATTTTATGCGTTGAAAATCAAAAAGTGATGACCGTAAGTTCGCCTCCGGGAAGGGGTATCCAGATGAATTGTGGCGCAAAAAAGGCTTCCGGGAAAATTCTCTTGTTTCTTCATTCTGATACAATTTTGCCTGAAAATGCCTTGAATGAGATTCTGAACACTATGAAAGATCAATCCATTAAGGTTGGTGCATTCGATCTTGCCATTAATAGAAAAGGACTTGCTTACAGGGTGATTGAAAAAACAGCGTCCCTTCGTTCCCGTATGACAAAAATCCCCTATGGAGACCAGGCAATTTTTATCCGAAAAAAGTATTTTTTTGGTATTGGGCAATATCGTGAGATTCCCATCATGGAAGATGTTGAACTGATGAGGAGCGTAAAAAAGGACAAGGGAAGATTAAGATTTTTGAAAAGTCGGACATCTACATCCTCAAGAAGATGGGAAAAAGAAGGCATTGTTTTTTGCACTTTGAGAAACTGGACAATTCTAATCCTGTTTTTACTCGGCATGAAAGCTGAAAGACTGGCAGGATTTTATAAAAATAAAATCTGATACTATATCAATTTTTTGATCCTTGCCCAGCCGTGTTCCGGAATTTGCGCCCCCATGACCTGGCAGACCTCATAGCCGCAGGCAGATGCAATTTTTCCACTTTTTTCAATGGAAAATCCATGGGCAATCCCAAAAAGAAATCCAGCTGCCCATAGATCTCCAGCCCCGGTTGTATCTTTTGGGGCATTTCCTGATTGAGGCTCAATTCTTGTGATATTATTTTTGAATGAGACATAACTACCTCTTCTGCCAATTTTTAATACAGCATATGTGACGTGTTGTGATAACCTTTCAAGGGCCTTTTGCTCATCATCGTATCCGGTATATGCTTTTGCTTCATCTTCATTGGCAATGAGAATATCAACAAAATTTTTTACGATATCCTCAAGGATATCCCTGGAAGCATTGACCACTTCAAAGCTTGCAAGATCAAGGGCAACAAGAGACCCGGCATCTTTGGCAGCTTTCAGGGCTGCTATTATTAAATCCTTATTGAATAAAAGATATCCTTCGATCATGGAAATTGCGGTCTCGTTAAACATGTCAGCAGTAATGAGTTTTGGATCAAGTTCTGTGGAAGCACCAAGAAAAGTAAACATGGAGCGCTGGGCGTCCGGTGTAATAACCGATAAAACTTTACCCGTCAAAGAGTTGGAAATTGACACCACAGGTTCAACATTATTTTTTAATATTTGTTTTTCAAACGTCCGGCCATATGTATCTTCTCCTCGTCTGCCGATAAATCTGGCATCACCGCCAAGACTGCCTATACCGACGATTGTATTGCAGGCAGCACCGCCTGGAACAACAATAGGTGTTTTGTCTGATTTAGATAAAATGACTTGGATATCCTCGTTCTCTACAAGGGTCATCCCCCCTTTTTCTTTACCAAGGTTTGTTAAAAACTGGTCAGATTCATTGATTAGAATATCAACAAGTGCAGAACCGATTCCAGTCACTCTGGTTATGTTTTTTTTCGGCATGGTATCCCCACGAATAGTTGCATTATTGGCATGGCTTTTGAGTAAATTCCTATTTAAAATTTTATCAAAGAATAAAATGTATGAGAAAATTGTCAAGTGCTTTATGTACTAAATTAAGTATAATTTGAGAGCTTGCTCATTTAATCAAGTTTGAGTTATATAATAGAGGATTAACTGTGTTTGCCATAATACCGGGGAAGAATCATACTGATGAATATTTTTAAAGACACAAATTTTTTTAGGCTGTTTTCACAATTCATACTCAGTTTTCTATGTGGAGTGCTGATAATCACTATTCTTCAAAAAGAAGTGTCTGCAGAAAGTTCCACTCTATCAGTAATAGATCATGGATTGCTTACTATTCAAGCTGATAACCTGGAATTAAAATATATAATTTCAGAGTTTGAAGCTGAACATTCACTAAAGTTCACCGGCTTTTCTAAATTTATGGATAATAAGATAACACTCTCCTATACGGGTTCCATAATGGATGTAATTTTAAAACTTTTAAAATTACTGGAAATCAAGAATTATGCCTATACATTCAACGAAGAACAGCTAATACATGTAACGGTTTTACCATCTTCAATTTATAAAACTACAAAAAAAAAACCATTAGAGTCGGTAAATGAAACCACAAAAAAGCGGGATACAAATAAATTCAATTCGACCACTGTTCTGATTCAAAAAGTGTTGCCCGATTCTCAGGGAGAAATGGTGCAACTTGAAGTCAATGATTATATAATTGCCTACAATGGTCATAAAATACCAAATGCCGGAAGATTGATTGATTATGTCAAGAAGTACAAAGTTGAAGAATCCATCAGCATTGTTGTGGTCAGAGATGAAAGAACTTTGGAATTCACTCTGCGAGGAGGGCTGATCGGAGTCCAGATAATCACCATCCCAATGGATTTTGAAATTCTCGAAAGCTATTACAGGGATCTGGGTATTTGAGTCCAAAAATAACAATCATCAAGTTTAAACCAAGATTCCAATTTCATCCGATTGACTTAAACTTACGTTTCGGTGTCATTGACAAAAAGAGAATAAATCCTTATTAATTAGGCCTGAATATAAGTTATTTGACGAATAAAATAATTATCCTAAATATAAAAGGAGTTTGTAATGTCAGAAAAACAATCTTTCATGTTTACATCTGAGTCTGTAACAGAAGGTCATCCTGATAAAGTGGCAGATGCCATATCGGACGGCATCCTTGATGCCATCATGGCTGAGGATAAAAAATGCAGGGTTGCCTGCGAGACACTGGTCACAACGGGGCTTGCAATGGTTGCAGGCGAAATCACAACTGATTGTTATGTGGATATACCGAATGTAGTCAGGAATACTATCAAAGATATTGGGTATAATTCTTCCAGCATGGGATTTGACTGGCAGACATGCTCGGTTATTACCAGTATTGATCAACAATCAATTGATATTGCCCAGGGTGTTGATGAAGGTGAGGGCCTTTACAAGGAGCAGGGCGCAGGTGATCAGGGTTCGATGTTTGGGTTTGCAACCAACGAAACACCGGAGTTGATGCCCATGCCGCTCATTTATGCCCATAAGCTGGCCAAACGGTTGACCCAGGTTAGAAAAAACGGTGCCCTTGATTTTTTAAGACCGGATGGAAAATCCCAGGTCACCATTGAATATGTCAATGGCCGGCCCAAAAGAGTGGATACGGTTGTTGTTTCAAGCCAGCATTCTCCTGATGTGTCTTATGGGGATTTAAAATCTGCCATTATAAAGGAAGTCATTAAAAAGGTGATTCCCGAAGAGATGATAGACGGTGATACAAAATTTTTTGTTAATCCCACAGGGCGGTTCGTTGTGGGGGGCCCCATGGGAGATTGCGGTGTTACCGGCAGAAAGATTATTGTGGATACCTATGGTGGACAGGGCAGTCATGGCGGCGGCTGTTTTTCAGGAAAAGATCCTTCAAAAGTAGACAGGAGTGCGTCATATATGGGAAGATATGTGGCAAAGAACCTGGTTGCATCAGGTATTGCCGATAAATGCGAAGTCCAGGTGGCCTATGCCATTGGCGTGGCACAGCCTGTTTCTCTTCTTGTTGATTTTATGGGGACCGGAAAAATATCAGAAACCAAAGCAGTTGAGATTGTTAAAAATGTATTTGATTTAAGGCCTGCTGCGATTATCGAAACCCTTGATCTTCTTCGTCCGATTTATAGAAAAACTTCTTCATATGGACATTTCGGTAGAAAAGATCCTGATTTTTACTGGGAAAGGACAGACAAAGCAGAGCAGATAAAGGAATTGGCCGGAATCTAACATAATTTCCAGGAACAAATTATTTTTAAAACCCATCCCAGGCGTGAAATCAAAGCTTGGGATGGGTTTTTTTATTGACATTATCAATCAATATCTGTATTTTGGATAGAAAACAACATATCAATATACTTTGATATGTATATTTAAATTAAAATTAATCAAGGAGTAATAAGATGTCACAACCGGGTAAAGATGATTCAACTATAGATCTTGATCTTAGTTTGAAATATAAGATTACGGATATTTCCCTTGCAGAAGAGGGTCACAAAGACATGCAGCTTTCAGAAAAAGAGATGCCGGGGTTGATGGCTATCAGAAAAAAATATGGTCCCCAGAAGCCTTTCAAAGGTTTGAAAATTATGGGCAGTCTTCATATGACTATTCAGACCGCCATGCTGATTGATACCCTCTATGAGCTGGGTGCTGATATCCGATGGGCAACCTGCAATATTTTTTCAACCCAGGATCATGCCGCGGCTGCTATTGCACAAAAAGGATCAGCCGCAGTATTTGCCTGGAAAGGTGAAAGCCTTGAAGAATTCTGGTGGTGCACAGAACAGGCGTTGATCTGGCCGGATGGTTCCGGACCCGATATGATTGTTGATGATGGCGGGGATGCAACCCTTTATGTTCACCAGGGGGTTAAAGTAGAAAAAGATCCTTCCCTGCTTGAAAATGAAACCCACAGTCTGGATGAAAAATTTCTGCTGGATCGGTTGCGGGTAAGCGTTGCTGAAGATCCGGGAAAATGGACTCGGATTGCTAAAAAAATCAGGGGTGTATCAGAAGAGACAACCACCGGTGTTCACAGACTGTATCAGCTTGCCGAAAAAAATGAACTGCTTTTTCCGGCCATCAATGTAAATGATTCAGTAACCAAATCCAAGTTTGATAATCTTTATGGATGCAGGGAATCTCTTGCGGATGGGATTAAAAGAGCAACCGATATTATGCTTGCCGGCAAAACAGTTATTGTGGCCGGTTATGGTGATGTGGGCAAAGGATGTGCTGCATCCATGAAAGGGTATGGCGCCATTGTCTGGGTTACGGAAATTGATCCGATTTGTGCACTCCAGGCAGCCATGGAAGGCTACAGGGTGGTAACAATGGAAGAGGCTGTTCTCCATGGGGACATTTTTGTGACAGCCACTGGGAATTACCATGTTATCAAGGGTGCCCACATTGAACAAATGAAAGATGAATCCATTATTTGCAACATTGGGCATTTTGATAATGAAATTGAAATGAGTTATCTGGATAACCACCCTAAAGCCATAAAAACAACTATTAAGCCCCAGGTGGATAAGTGGACATTGGAATCGGGACGATCTGTCATAGTCCTTGCTGAAGGAAGACTTGTGAATTTAGGCTGTGCCACAGGGCACCCAAGTTTTGTAATGAGTAATAGTTTTTCAAACCAGACCCTGGCCCAGATCAAACTGGCCAAAGAAGATCTTGAGATAAAAGTTTTCACACTGCCCAAGGAACTGGATGAAGAAGTGGCAAGACTACACTTGAAAAACCTTTCCGTGAACCTGACCCGGTTGACTCAGGAGCAGTCAGATTATCTGGGTATTCCCATTAACGGACCTTTTAAAACAGATATCTACAAGTATTAATTCTTTTATTTCTACCAGTGGGCGAAATAAAAGAATTTTTCACCCACTGGTAGATCATTCATCTCCTGATTTGAATAGTTCAAAATTTTGAACCATACGTAATAAATTATTTATTCAATTATTTCTATAAGTTATAATTATATCCAACATTTGAACAACCTATAGAGTTTATATCTTTGAACTTTTGATGCCGCAGGAAACCGTTGATACTATTGTCATTTTAGTAAAATAAAAAAAATAATCTTTCAAAAAGACTGGCCAACAATGGTTTTGGGTTTTTAATATGATTCTATTAAAAAGGATGGCACAGGAATTGCTTTATAAAATACTAACATATAAAAAAAATTAATTTTTTCATCTTTTTTTCCTTTTCTTAAACAAGGCTGCTTAAACCAGGCAGCCTTTTTAAGTTTTACTCCCAGGCTACAATACTATACTCGCTGTCAGCATCTATTTTTTGATCAGTTTGATGATTTCATCGTCATCCGGGAATCGTTTTGCCTGGTGCTTTGAAAAAATGGTCTTTTGGTCCACAATAATGT
>QMMT01000096.1 GCA_003647385.1 Deltaproteobacteria bacterium | reverse complement strand
CATTATCTTTTCTGCCGGAACAACATACAGATTTTATCGTATCTGTTCTTGCAGAAGAATGGGGGCTTGTGGGATGCAGTATCCTTTTGTTGCTCTATTTTCTCCTTTTATTCTGGGGGCTTAACATCGCGTACAATTGCCGGAATATGTTTGGCTCCATTCTTGCCTTTGGTATCACAACCATGATTTTCTGGCAGATATTTATTAATATCGGAATGGTCATGGGACTTATGCCGGTTGTTGGCGTCCCCTTACCTCTAGTATCCTATGGTGGTTCATCTGTCATCACCAACATGGTGGGATTTGGGATTCTTTTGAATATCAGTATGCGCGAATTTTCATCCAATTGAATTCTTGTGAAAAAGATTATCTTTATTAAGCTTTTATTCAAATAGAGGGCCATAAAATTTTTTGTTTTTCAATGTTGACAAATGATTGCCCGGATGGTACTCAATTCTCGATTTGATTCGAATTTAGACTGTTTTTGCGTAAAAACAGTTAGTTAGATATAAGTGGTTGATTTTTTATGTAATTCTTAACTGGCGGAGGGAATTTTATGATAACTGTGATTCCTGATATATCTTTTGTATATCAGATGATCAATTTCCTTGTTCTGCTTTTTGTGCTTAATCTGGTTCTGTATAAACCAATCCGTAATATTCTTCTCGAAAGAAAAGCTAAAATTGAAGGTATGCAAATTGGGGCTCAAAAAGCCTCAAAAGACCTTGTTGCTGGAGAAGATGCTTATAAAGATGGATTGAAACAAGCCAGATCTGAAGGTTTGAAAGAAAAAGAAACTTTTATTGAAGTTGCATCAAAAGAAGAAAAGGAAATAATTGACAGGATTAACAAGAAGGCTCAGGCCAACCTTGCTGAAATTAAAAAGCAGGTGGCGGATGAAACTGAGCAGGCCCGTATAGCGCTTGAAGGTGAGGTGGAGACATATGCCAAAGCCATAGGCGAGAAGATTCTGGGGAGGGCCTGCTGATGAAAAAAAACGGAAAAAATGAAAAACTGTTAAAGGTGGTCTTTTTTGCTTCAGCAATTGTAATGACAATGTGTGGCATTGTGTGGGCTTCCTCCGATGGTGGACATGGTGGGGTACACAATTCATGGTTGAAAATCGATACCTGGAAAGTATTGAATTTTGGTATTCTTGCTGTGGGTGTATTTCTTATTGCAAGAAAACCTGTTGCCCAGTTTTTCTCATCTCGTGCAAAGAGTATAGAAGATGAGATTCAAGCACTTGAGCTCAAAAAAGCAGATGCTGAAAAAAAACTTGCCGAATACCAGGCCAAGTTTAAAAATCTTGATCAGGAATCGAAACAGATTGTTGAAGATTACATCAAACAGGGTGAAGAAGCAAAGACAAGAATTATTGCTGAGGCTGAGGCACAGGCTGAAAAACTTGAAGATCTGGCAAAGCGTAATATTGAACAGGAATTCAAGACGGCAAAAGCCACGCTTCAACAACAAATTGTTGAAAAAGCCATGGAAAAAGCTGAAGAAGTGATAAAGGCCTCCATTTCATCCGATGATCAGGACAAACTTGTTGATGAATATTTGAAAAAGGTGGTGGCATAATGAAAAATTTAGCAGTTTCCAGGCGTTATGCCAAAGCATTGATTCTGATTGGCCAGGAAGACGGGCAGGCAGAGCAATATAATGTAGAGCTTGGATCGATTGTCGGGCTCTTTGATACACAGGAAGGTTTTGAAACAGCTTTGACAAATCCTCTGTATAATAAAAATGACAGAAAAAAGGTTCTACAAGCAGTTTTGGCTGCTACTGATTTGTCAGCTATAATGAAATCTTTTCTAATCCTTTTGTTTGATAAAGGTAGAATCGGTTTTTTACGAGAGATTGCTTCTTACTACAAAGATCTGGCAGACGAACTGAAAGGTGTTGTTAAAGCCAGTATCGTTTCAGCAACTGAGCTGTCGTCGGAAGCCATTGAAAAGATGAAAGAAGTTTTATCTAAAAAAACTGGGAAAACGATTGTTCTGAATGTTGAGCAGGATCCAAGTCTTATCGGTGGTGTAGTGAGTAAAATAGGAGATCTTGTTCTGGATGGCAGTGTAAAAACTCAGCTGATGAATATGAGAGAAACATTAAAAAAAGGTGAGAGTGTCTAATGGAAATTAAAGCAGAAGAAATAAGCCAAATAATAAAAGACCAGATTAAAGGGTTTGATGCAGAAGTGGACCTGAGTGAAACAGGTGTCGTTCTTTCAGCGGGTGACGGTATTGCCCGTGTATATGGTCTGGAAAAAGTAAAAGCCATGGAGCTTGTTGAGTTCCCTGGTGGTATTTTAGGACTTGCATTGAACCTTGAAGCCGATAACGTCGGTGTTGCGATTTTAGGTGATGACAAGGTTATTAAAGAGGGTGACGTTGTAAAACGGACGGATCGTATTGCTTCCGTACCTGTTGGAGAAGCCCTTCTTGGACGTGTTGTTACAACAACAGGTGAACCTGTTGACGGTAAAGGCCCGGTCAGTTCAGATATCTACATGAACATGGAACTGGTTGCCCCGGGTGTTATCGCCAGAATGTCAGTTCATGAACCTTGCTACACTGGTGCAAAGGCTGTTGACGGCATGACCCCTGTAGGACGCGGTCAGCGTGAGCTGATCATTGGTGATCGCCAGATTGGTAAAACAGCGGTTGCCGTTGATGCTATTCTGGCTCAAAAAGAAACTGACATGAAATGTATCTATGTTGCCTGCGGGCAGAAAAAATCAACCGTTGCCCAGGTTGTTGCAGCTCTTGAAGAGCATGGTGCAATGGAATATACAACGGTTGTTATTGCATCGGCCTCTGAATCAGCAGCCATGCAGTATCTGGCTCCCTATGCAGGATGTGCAATGGGTGAATATTTCAGGGATAAAGGCGAACATGCCCTGATTATTTATGATGACCTTTCAAAACAGGCTGCTGCATATCGTCAGGTATCTCTGCTTCTCAGACGTCCGCCTGGACGTGAAGCATTCCCCGGGGATATTTTTTACAACCATTCGCGTCTGCTTGAAAGATCTGCAAAATTAAGTGTGGCAGAAGGTGCCGGTTCTTTGACAGCCCTTCCGATTATTGAAACCCAGGAAGGTGACGTGTCTGCATTTATTCCGACTAATGTTATCTCCATTACAGACGGTCAGATCTTCCTTGATAAAGACCTTTTCTTTGCAGGCATCCGTCCTGCTATTGATGTGGGTCTGTCTGTATCCCGTGTCGGTGGTGCAGCCCAGGTAAAGGCAATGAAACAAGTTGCAGGTACCCTGCGTCTTGATCTTGCCCAGTTCCGTGAGCTTGAAGCGTTTGCCGCATTTGGTTCCGATCTTGATGCTGCCACTCAAAAACAGCTGACGCGTGGTGAAAGACTGGTTGAGCTTTTAAAACAACCCCAGTTCAAGCCGCTTCCCATGCACAAAATGGTTACCGCACTCTATGCCGGAACCAAAGGATATATTGATAAATATCCAAGAGAATCAGTTGCCAGATATGAAGAAGGCCTTTATCCGTTTGTTGAAAATCGGTTCCCTGAAATTTTCTCCGGTTTAATTGAAAAACAGGAGATTACAGAAGAGATCGAAGGCAAACTGAAACAATGCCTTGAAGCCTATGACGAAGAGTTTAAGGATGCTGTATAGGCGTCTGGAATTTTTCGTGATATTATAATACTAACTTATAGGCGTAAAGGTAAATTATATGGCAACGTTAAAAGAAGTACAATCAAAGATAGTCAGTGTAAAAAAGACTAAACAGATTACCTCTGCCATGAAAATGGTTGCCACTTCAAGATTACGCGGTGCTCAAAACAGCATGGAGGCATTTAAGCCCTATGCCGGCAAATTTGCCGAAGTTTTGGGAAGCATTGCCGGCAAATCCGGTGAGAATGCAAGTCCATTGCTTGTACCCCGTGATGAGGTTAAGAAAGTGGCACTCCTGTTGTGTACATCTGACAGGGGTCTTTGTGGCGGTTTTAATACGAGTTTAATTTCAAAAGCTGATAAATTAATTCAATCAGACCTTGAAGGCAAAGAGGCTTCCTTTACCTGTTTTGGTAAAAAAGGAAGAGACTGGGCTAAAAAACAACCCCAACCCATTGATGACGAGTTCATTGGTGTTGTGGGGGGGAATGTTGAGTTCAGCGTGGCATCTTCTTCAGGACAAAAATTGATAGACAGTTTCCTTGAGGGAGCTGTTGATGAAGTATATCTGATCTATTCTGAGTTCGTGAATATGGCAAGACAGGAGCCGACAATTAAGCAGATTCTTCCTATTCCTTCTCTGGAAGACGTGGTCGAAGAAAAAGAAGTGGCGCAGGATGAAGGATTCCTTCCGGAACATATCTGTGAACCTTCTTCAGATGCATTGCTCGGTGAAATGCTGCCAAAAAATATCTTTATTCAGATATATGATGCACTACTCCAAACTTCGACCAGTGAACATGCGGCTCGAATGAGTTCCATGGAAAATGCAACAAAAGCATGCGAGGATATCGTTGGCGAACTCCAGACAATATACAATAAAACAAGACAGGCCGGTATTACGGCAGATCTTATGGATATTGTCGGCGGTGCAGAAGCACTTAAGGGATAGATTTAAGACATACTTAATTTAAAAACAGCTTTATAGGAGAAAAAAATGGCTGAAAATATAGGAAAAATAGCACAGGTGCTCGGCGCTGTAATTGACGTTGAATTTGAACCTGGAAACCTTCCTCCGGTTCTGACGGCTTTGACAATAACGAATCCGGCTATTGGTGACATGGAAGACAATTTGGTTGTTGAGGTTGCACAGCATCTGGGTGACAATGTTGTCCGATGTATTGGTATGGACGTAACCGATGGTCTTCAGAGAGGAATGGCTGTAAAAGATACTGGCTCTCCCATCATGATGCCGGTTGGTGAGGCATCCCTTGGAAGAGTTCTGAATGTTGTTGGAAGACCGGTTGATGGGCTTGGTCCCATTTCCCAGGACAAAATGCTTCCCATTCACAGGCATGCCCCTGCTTTTACGGAACAGGATACCACGGTACGAGTTCTTGAAACCGGTGTTAAGGTTATCGACCTTCTTGTACCCTTCCCGCGTGGTGGTAAAATGGGGATGTTTGGTGGTGCCGGTGTTGGTAAAACCGTTATCATGATGGAAATGGTTAACAACATTGCCATGCAGCATGGTGGTATTTCCGTGTTTGGTGGTGTTGGCGAAAGAACTCGTGAAGGAAATGACCTGTATCATGAAATGAAAGATTCCGGTGTTCTTCCAAAGTGTGCACTGGTTTATGGCCAGATGACTGAACCTCCGGGAGCAAGAATGAGGGTTGCGCTTTCCGCTTTGACCTGTGCAGAGTACTTCCGTGATGAAGAAGGACAGGATGTGCTCTTGTTCGTTGATAATATCTTTAGATTTACCCAGGCAGGTGCTGAGGTTTCAGCAACGCTTGGCCGTATGCCGTCTGCGGTTGGTTATCAACCGACACTTGCGGTTGACATGGGGGAACTTCAGGAACGTATTACTTCAACCGATAAAGGTTCCATTACAGCGGTTCAGTGTGTTTACGTACCGGCAGATGACTTGACAGACCCTGCACCTGCAACTACATTTGCGCATCTTGACGGTACGGTTGTTCTTTCCCGTCAGATTGCAGAGCTGGGCATTTATCCTGCTGTGGATCCTTTGGACTCTTCGTCCAGAATTCTTGATGCAGCTTATATTGGTGAAGATCATTACAATGTATCCCGTGTTGTTCAGCAGACCCTGCAAAAATACAAAGAACTTCAGGATATTATTGCCATTCTCGGTATGGACGAGCTTTCCGATGAAGATAAGATTACTGTACAGCGCGCAAGAAAACTACAGAAATTTTTGTCGCAGCCTTTCCACGTTGCTGAAACATTTACCGGAATGCCGGGTAAGTTTGTCAAGGTTGAAGACACTGTAAGATCATTTAAAGAAATTATTGAAGGCAAACATGATGATCTTCCGGAAAATGCTTTCTATATGGTGGGTTCTATTGAAGAAGCCATTGAAAAGGCAAAATCTGAATAAGCATCTGGAGGGATATCATGGCTGAGAAATTATTTCTTGAAGTCGTTACGCCGCAGAAAGCAATTGTCAGTGAAGAAGTTGAAATAGTGGTTGCTCCCGGTTCAGAAGGTGAGTTCGGTGCTCTCAAAGGGCATACCACATTTCTCACATCACTGAAGGTTGGAACGCTTCGATACAAAGACGTCAATGGAAAGGAAAGGTATCTTTTTATTAACGGCGGATTTGCAGAAGTTTTACCGGACAAGGTGACCATCCTGGCTGAGTCTGCTGAGTATAGACAGGATATAGATGTTGAAAGGGCGACAGAGGCTAAAGAAAGAGCCGAAAAGCGTCTTGCAGCCAAGGCTGCTGATACTGACCTTGTGAGAGCAGAAGTTGCATTGAAACGTGCAGTGCACAGACTTAAGATTAAAGCGATGGAATAAAGTTAAGTTTAACTTAAGCGTATGAACTAGATCCGTGAAATCGGATTGGTAAATAAAAAAAAAGGGGGGGCTTTAGTTGGTTTGAAGCAGCCCCCTTTTTTTTAAAAAAAGTATAATATGGGTATAGCGATGGATTATAATGATGTTGGGGTTGTTATTCTTGCGGCAGGCAAGGGAACCAGAATGAAGTCAGATATGGCTAAAGTTCTTCATAAGGTTGCCGCTAAAAGTATGGTTGTCCATGTGATTGAGTGCGCAAAAAAAATTGTCCGGGATAATGTGATTGTTGTTGTCGGTCACCAGGCTCAGACAGTAAAAGATGAGGTTGGTAAACATTTTAAGGTAGATTTTGCCGTACAGGAACAGCTTTTAGGGACTGGTGATGCAGTTAAAACAGCAATACCAGACTTGAAATCAGGTATTAAGGATGTCCTGGTATTATGCGGAGACGTGCCGTTGATTCAGGAAAATACCCTTTTGAATATGCTGAATCAACACAAAGAAAACCAGGCCAAAGTATCAGTCCTTGCAGTAGATGTAGATGACCCTGCAGGATACGGCCGTATTGTTCTTGATGATCATAATCAGATGCTTTGTATTAAAGAAGAGGCAGATGCAAGTGTTGCGGAAAAGGAAATTAAAAAAATAAATACAGGTATATATTGTTTTGATAAAAAACTTCTCGTGTCTGTAATTGATGAAATAAAACCTGATAACAACCAGGCTGAATACTATTTGACGGATG
>QMMT01000095.1 GCA_003647385.1 Deltaproteobacteria bacterium | reverse complement strand
TTTAATATGGAGATGAATAGCTTTATTGTCATTGTAAGGATATAATATGAAACTCTTATTTATAGATGATGAACAGACCTTTTTAAAATACCTTGCCAAACGACTTGTTCTTGATGGATTCACCGTAACAACAACTTTTTCAGGCGAAGAGGGCGTAGAAGCCGCTTCAAAAGAAGATTTTGATGTGGCAGTTGTGGACCTTCAAATGCCGGGCATTGACGGGATTGAAGTCCAAAAAAGGTTGAAGGACCTGCAGCCCGCACTTCCCTGTATTGTTCTCACCGGGCATGGCAGTGTTGAAAATGCGCTGGAAAGCGGTAAATATAACGCATTTAAATTTTTATCAAAGCCTGTTGATATGGATACCCTCATTGAGACTATAAATGCGGCCTATGATCACAGGGTGCAACAGGAACAGTCATCCTCCGGACCTGACAAGTCTCAAACTACGGGAAAAAACGAAGGTACCGTAGCCAAGTTGTACGGAAAATTCCGTAAACTGTATGGTGTTGAGAAATAATCTTTTTTGTCTTTTGATTCTCACGATATTTGAGGGAGGGTAAGTTCATTGATAGTTTCCAAAAATGGTATTGCCAAGGAAGACGGCAACCCCAGACCTACGTTTTTTAAATCATTTTTTTCCTTTTTAATTACATTTGTTTTGATGTTTTTTTCCTGGATTGTGCTGTCAGGAAAATTTGATCCTTTGCTGTTATGGCTAGGAGGAATATCCAGTTTTTTTGTGGCATACTATTTTTATGACCTCTTATTTCCAGCCATGGAAACAGGATATATTAACGTATTTTTCAGATTTATCAGTTACACTCCCTGGTTGATCTGGGAGATTATTAAAGCCAATTTCCACCTGCTGTATCTGGCCTTTCACCCACGGATGAAAGAGCTGATCGATCCACACATTATTACCTTTAAAACCAATTTAAAATCCGATATAGCCATAACAACCCTGGCCAATTCCATCACCTTAACGCCTGGAACGATTACAGTAACAGCAGACAGTGATGGCGTGTTTAAGGTGCATGCCATAGACAGGGAATCAGCAGAAGCCTTGCCCGGCACCATGTTAAAAAAAGTTGCTAAAGTTTTTGGAGAAGAAATATGATTACTTTTTTTCTAAGCATTGCGTTGGGAATATTATTCCTGATGCTTTTTTCACTGTACAGGGCTTTATTCGGCCCGACGATTCTTGATAGACTCATTGGTGTTAATGCCATAGGCAGTAAGACCGTTGTTCTCTTATTGCTGATCGGCTTTCTTTATGAACGGGTTGACATGTTTGTTGATATCGCTCTTGCCTATGCTTTTTTAAACTTTGTTGCCGTACTGGCAGCATCCCGGTATTTCCACAAAAGAAAAGGGCTGTACGAAGAATCTTTTATGGATTAATCATCAGATTGGAGCACTCATGGATATAATAGTTGTCTTGTTTTTAGTTACTGGTTTGTTCTTTTTTCTGGGCGGTGCCGTTGGTATTATCCGGATGCCGGATTTTTACAGCAGGCTTCACCCGGCAGGTAAACTCGATACCCTTGGCATTTTTGCCATGGTGGCAGGACTTGCCATATATAACCTTCACCATTTTTCCTTTGAAGCCCTGCTACTCTCAGCAAAAATGTTTTTAATTGTATTTTTTGTGTTTCTTTCCAGTCCCACAGCCACACATTCTATCGTTGATGCGGGTATGCGGGCAGGGTTGAGACACTGGACTAAAAAGAAACGAAAGGGTTAATCATGCACTGGCCAATTGATTTGATTGTGTTAACCTTTGTCATTTTTTGTGCGATAGCTGCCATATCTGTCAAAGATCTGCTGGGAACCGCTATTTTATTTGGCGCTTATTCATTTATGATGTGTTTGCTTTGGGCGGTTATGGGAGCTGTGGATGTAGCCTTTACAGAGGCTTCCGTTGGCGCAGGAGTCAGTACGGTTTTCTTTGTTGCAGCTGTTTTCAGGACTAGCAGGAGGACAAAAGATTGAAATTTATTGGATTTATTGTTGTTTGCCTGACAGGCGTGCTGTTGCTGTATGGAACAGGAGAATTTCCAGACTGGGGTGATCCAAATTCTCCGGCATCTGTTCATCTTTCAAACGATTATATTGAAAAAGCCGTTGAACAGACCCAGGTTCCCAATCTTGTAACGGCTGTTCTGGCAGATTATCGGGGCTTTGACACCATGTTTGAGACTGCGGTTATTTTCTGTGCAGGCCTGGCATGCTTTCTCTTGTTAAGGGATTTCAGCCCTAAAAAAGAACGCTTTTATCGGCACACACCCACAGGCGTTATCCTGCATATAAAAGACAGTAAAAAGGTTCTAAAGACAGGAAAGGAATTTGAACATATGGCTAAAGAATGGGTACCGTCGGATTTGATTATTAAAACCATCTGTCGGATTCTAATTCCCTTTATCCAGATTTATGCACTCTATGTTGTGGCCCATGGAGATTTTTCTCCGGGTGGTGGGTTTCCGGGTGGGGTTATATTCGGGTCCAGTCTGATTCTTCTGGCCATTTCCTATGATTTAAAAACACTTGTGAGAAGGATTAAGGAAAAGGTCATTGGAATTTATGCAGCTCTCGGCGTTTTAATTTATGTCGGAATTGCCGCCATCTGTATGCCCATGGGAGGAAATTTTCTGGACTATTCTGCGCTTGCCCCTTTAGTTCCGGGAGATCCCCATCATGTGAGAGCCCTGGGTATGCTGGGAGTTGAAATTGGTGTGGGAATTGCTGTTACAGCAGTTATGGCCATTATTTATATTAATATTGTCTCTGAAGGCAGACACGATGAAGGACTATAAGGTTACGTTATGATGGATTTGTTACCCCTGATCGTGGCAAAATACAACTATTGGCTGTATGTGATCTTAATGATGATCGGCCTTTACGCCATGATCGCAAAAAATAATCTGATAAAAAAACTGGTGGGTATGAACATTTTTCAAACAGCCATTATCCTTTTCTATGTATCCATTGGATATAAGAGGGATGCCACCATACCGATTATTCAAAATGCCCACGGTGGACATGATGCCCACGCGGCTGTCATCCATGCGGCTGATTACATAAATCCCTTGCCCCATGTTCTCATGCTGACGGCCATTGTTGTATCTGTTGCGACCTTCGGTGTTGCCATGGCATTAGCTGTCAGAGTATACCAGCGGTATCAAACCCTGGAAGAAGATGAACTCAGGATGCGCCTGGTTGATATCGGGCCGGAAAAATAAATTATGAATAATTACCCCGCTCTAATTGTTGTTGCACCGCTTTTAGCCGCCCTTTTTGCAGGACTTGCCGCCTGGATTGAAGAACGGTTGTCCTATCCTATTGCTTTGGTGGGACTTGCTGTCTCAATGTTTTCAGCATTCAAGGTGCTGATGCAGGTCATAGATTCCGGTGCTATTCAGTACAGGATGGCCGGCTGGGCACCCCCCATGGGTATTGAATACAGAATAGATCTGTTAAATGCCATGGTTTTGCTGCTGGTTTCCGGCATTGCCTTTTTAAATCTTATTGCAAGCTATAAAAGCGTGGACCAGGAAATAAATGACAGGGCCGGATCATTTTATACAATTTACCTTTTGTTTGTGACGGGACTTTTGGGCGTTACAGCCACAGGTGACCTGTTTAACCTTTATGTTCTCATTGAGATCACCTCATTAACCAGTTATGCCATGGTCGCTTTAGGAGACAGGGACAGAGGTCCTCTGGCAAGTCTGAACTACGTGTTCATCGGGGTTATCGGAGCCAGTTTTTATCTTTTGGGGGTCGGCTATTTGTATATGCAAACGGGCTCTTTGAATATGGCTGATGTAGCCAATATCCTTTCGGGTATCCATGGATCCTCCACAGTACTGGTTGCCTTTATTTTGTGTATGATCGGTATCTGGATTAAGATGGCGCTGTTTCCCCTTCATGTCTGGCTGCCCAATGCCTATTCATACTCACCTGTGGCATTTGCAAGGATCGTGGCCCCGTTAATGACCAAGGTTATGGTTTATGTAATGATACGGATGATGATCACGGTATTTGGACGTGAGTATATATTTGAGACCCTCAACCTTGCCGATGCGGTTGTCTGGCTGGCAACCATTGCCATTATTGCAGGTGCTGCTATGGCAATTTCACAAAAAAATCTGAAAAAGATGCTGACTTATATCATTGTGTGTGAAATCGGATACATGGTGGGTGGTGCCTGGATGGGAAATCAGCTGGGCATGACCGGTGCAATTTTGCATATTTTAAATGATGCTTTAATGACATTCGCCCTGTTCCTTGCAGTGGGCAATATGGTCTATAAACTTAAAACAGTTGATTTGATTGATCTTAAGGGGCTGTTCGGCAAAATGCCCTGGACCATGACAGGATTTGTACTGGCAGCCTTCAGCATTATCGGGGTCCCACCCACCTGTGGATTTTTCAGTAAATGGTATTTAATCCTGGGGGCATTTGAGGCCGGTGCCTACCATTTTGCAGCAGCCCTGGTTATTTCAAGCCTGCTCTGTGCAGTACTGTTTTTTAAGATTTTTGAAATCAGTTTTTTTGAACCCATGTCAAAAGGACATGGAGAGTCGCACGCTTCTGTGGCAATTGAGGAAGCACCGGTATCCATGCTGGTTGTATCAGGGCTTGTCAGTCTTTCTTTAATTATTGCGGGTTTGTATTCAGGGACAATTGTAAATACGATCATTCTTCCTTTTTTAAAGTGAAGATGAATATGATTATTATAAAAAGGTAAACGAAATAAATGGAAACCATTATCTCAATTAAACCTCTTTTGGCAGTTTTAGTTTCTCTTTTTGTTATTCCGGTACTGGTCTCTTCTTCGAGCAAACCCAATGTAAGGGAATCATGGATTTTTATTGCAGGAACCATCAAGCTTGTTCTTGTTCTTTCCATGCTCCCTGTTATCCTTGACGGAAAACAGATTGTTCTGACCCTGTTTGAAATTGCACCAGGGGCATCAATTGCATTCAGAGTTGACGGACTTGGGATGCTGTTTGCCATTGTGGCTTCAAGTCTCTATATTGTGACATCCATTTATTCCATCGGATATATGAGAGGGCTTGATGAACACGGCCAGACCCGGTTTGTCTCCTTTTTTGCTCTGGCTATTTCCGCAACCATTGGTGCTGCTTTTTCCGCTAATTTACTCACCCTTTACCTTTTTTATGAAATATTATCTCTGGCGACATATCCCCTGGTTGCGCATCACCAGGATAAAACATCCAGAATTTCAGGGCGCAGGTATTTAACCTTTATTCTGGGTACATCCATCGCCCTTGTACTGCCGGCCATGATCTATTGCTATCATGTTACAGGAACTCTTGAATTTTCCACGGCCGGTATTTTTGCAGGCCAATTGTCAAAACCTGCCGCAACAGTATTGCTCTTAATGTTTGTTTTCGGGTTTGCAAAAGCCGGGATTATGCCGTTTCATACCTGGCTTCCGGCTGCAATGGTTGCACCCACTCCAGTGAGTGCATTACTCCATGCAGTGGCCGTTGTAAAGGTGGGCGTATTTTCCATTGTCAGGGTGATGACAGGGATTTTCGGTATAGATCTTTTAGCACATTTTAATCTGGGGATTGTGGTGATGTGCATTGCTTCGGTCACAATCCTCACGGCCTCCTGTATTGCGCTTTCCCAGGATGAATTAAAACGCAGACTTGCCTATTCAACTATCAGCCAGCTCTCCTATATCATTTTTGGTGTGGCGCTTCTTTCCCCCCAGGGACTTTTGGGTGGGGTTATACACATTGTCATGCATGCATTTGGAAAGATTACCCTGTTTTTCTGTGCCGGTGCTATTTATGTGGCAACAGGGAAAAAATATATCAGCCAGATGAGCGGTCTGGGGAAAAAAATGCCGTTTACTTTTGCGGCTTTTTTTATTGGTGCATTAGGGGTGATCGGCTTGCCGCCAACCGGAGGATTTTACAGTAAATGGAATTTAATTTTAGGGACACTTGAAGCCCAGCAGACAATCTTCATGCTTGTCCTGCTGGTTTCATCATTCTTGAACGCATTTTATTTTTTGCCCATTGTGTATAAAGGATTTTTTGGAAAAAGTGAAGAAGAAAATGACAACATACCGGTAAAGATCAATGAAGCAAATCTTTGTCTTGTCATCCCTTTGGTCATAACAGCAATCATTTCAATTGTCTTATTCTTTTATCCAACGGTTTTTATCAATTTGATAAAAGTCGGCTTGGACCTTTAATAAGATCAAGGAATAAATTTATGGGAATAAGAAAGAAAAAATTCAAAGGTGAAGAGTTTGAAGTGCTGGACCATGCACAGGTTCCGGGGTTCAAAACTGCATTTCACATTATTATCAGCGTGGCAGTGATTTATTTTATTTATATTTTTTCACATGTTGCCCACTGAGAACTAATCTCCTGGTTTTATACAAGAAATTTATAGAGTTAAGGAAAAGAAATGAAAAAAGAATTAACCATTTTTGATAATCATAGAAATGTTAAACGGCTTCGTATGGGATTTTTTGTGGTCCTGGTATTGCTCCTGATCGCTGAAAGCTTTGTAGAGATGCACGGTTATTTTTCAGTGGAACATTTTTACGGCTTTTATGCAGTCTACGGATTTATCTCTTACGTCCTTTTAATATTTGCTGCCAAGGTGTTAAGAAAAATTATCATGCGCAAAGAGGATTATTATGATCACTAATATGCCCCCTCCGGCACTCATATTTATATTAGGCGCTGTTTTGATACCCTTTATAAGGGGTAAGGCAAAAGCCGTCTACATGCTGGCTTTACCCGTCGTGGTTTTTATCACATTGTTGAACCTTCCTCTGGGCAATTCTTGGATTGTTGAATTCTGGGGTTATGAGCTGATCTTGGGGAGGGTGGACAAACTGTCCCTGGTTTTTGCCTATGTATTTACCATTATGGCATTCTTAGGTGTTTTATTTGCCTTGCATGTTAAGGACAATCTTCAGCATGTGTCAGGAATTGTTTATGTCGGTTCAACTCTGGGCGTTGTCCTGGCAGGAGATTTTTTGTCCCTCTATCTGTTTTGGGAAATCATGGCAGTTGCTTCCACATTCCTGATCATTGCATCCAGAACAAAGGAATCACGGGAAGCAGGCTTTCGGTATATACTGATTCATCTGATCGGCGGTCTTTTTCTTTTGGCCGGGATTGTTCTTTATATTCAGAAAACAGGAACAATTGCCTTTGATTATATTGGAC
>QMMT01000094.1 GCA_003647385.1 Deltaproteobacteria bacterium | reverse complement strand
GCATTAATAATGGGTAAAAAGCTATCTTTGACCTTTTGCATATTTTCGGCCATTTTACCGTCAGCCGGTTTGGGAACAAAATCAAAAGCCCCTAGCTCCAGTGCTTTAATTGTCATTTCACTTCCCTGCTGAGTCAAGGTAGACAGCATGATGACAACAGGGGGCTTAGGGTGATCTTTTAAGGCTTGCAAAACTTCAATGCCGTTGACTTCCGGCATTTCAATATCCAGAGAAATCAAATCAGGCTTGAGAGATGCAATTTTTGATAAAGCAATCTTTCCATTGTTTGCAGTACCCACTACCTCAACGCCGGGTATTTCTTTTAAAACATCTCCAACAATTTTTCTGTATACAATCGTGTCATCGACAACGAGCGCTCTGATATTTCCCATTATTCTTTTAGTACCTCATCAATATCAAGAATTCCAATCAACTGTTTTTCAGTTTTTAGAACACCCTGAAAATATTTTCCTTTAACCCCGCCGATATTAGAAGGAGCTGGTTCAATGTCCTCAGTCTTGGTAAGGACCACATCACTGATGGCATCAACCAGGAGCCCTATATGTTCATCTTCAGAGTTAACAATGATATTTCTATTACTTTTATTTTGATTGACAGGGTCTAACCCCAGTTTTTCCCCTAGATCGATAATGGTGACAATCCGTCCTCTTAAATTTAAAATACCTTTTACATAGTTAGATGCCTGGGGGACTTTGGTAATTTCAAAATGCTTGTTAATTTCCTGTATATTAAGGATATTAATGCCGCAAAGGGCACCACCCACATAAAAAGTTGAAAATTCCAAATCTTCGGAGGATGTATTCATCGTCATTTCTGCCATTTTTTTCTCCTTATATTTAGAGAATGGGTTTTAAGCTAAATCCAGTTTTTTTCTAATCACTTTCATTAGTCTTTCCCTGTCCAGTTTAATTTCATACTCATCAATCCCCACTTTTCTGCCTTTTGCAATGTGAGATTCACTTGCCAGAGAAGTGAGTGCTATGACAGTGAGATGATTGTATTTTGGATCACTCTTAATCCTTTTGGTCAGCTCAAATCCATCCATATTAGGCATTTCAAGATCAGTGACCACAAGGTCAATCTCATCTACTCTTTCTTTTAAAAGCTCCCAGGCAATAAGACCGTCTTCAGTGTCAATAACCTTGAAACCATCTTCTTCCATAAACGTCTTCACCTGATTTCTGAAAAATGCAGAATCCTCGGCAAACAAAATTATTTTTTCACCGGACTCAGCCATTTCAGTAGCAACCTTTGCTTCCTCCTTAAACCAGTCAGGGTTGAGAATCTTTACCATTTCAAAGATATCAACCAGAAGTGTGGTATGTTCATTGATAATCATAGAGCCACTGATAGCAGGCTGCTTTAAGGTACCTTCGTCTACATCAAGATTGACTTCAAGTGCATCAACCGGCGGGGTTACCATGAGACCCAGCTCCCGATCTTTTATCTTAAACACAATGACTTCCTGTTGTTCTCTTTCAGGAAGCGGCGTGAAATCGGCAACCTGTGATAATTCATAAAGTGGCAAAGCTCCGCCCCTGTACTGCACAACTTTGCTATTGCCGATTTGCTCAATATCAGACGTTTGAATCCTTTCAATTCTTTCAACAATATTAAGGGGTGCTGCAAAGTGTTCAGTTTCAGAATTTTTAAATGTCAAAAGTGCAGCCTTATCTTTAGCCGCTTCTGCTTCTGCTTCTGCAGCTTTGGCGACTTGGCCGGCCTCGGAAACACTTGATAGATCCGCCATTTGAGCAAGGTTTGAAATATCAAGGATCAGGGCTACTTTACCATCACCCATAATGGTGGCACCGGCGTAGGCCGTACACTTTTTAAGGTGTCTGCCCACGGGTTTGACAACAATTTCTTCCGAATCATACAATTGGTCCACAACCAGCCCGTATTTAAAGGCACCGGCTGATACAACAGCTATATTCATGGCGCTTTCGGCATGATATCTTCTGTCATTTTTATCTCTATTGGATTCATCTTTTTTCAGATGTTCGGTTTCCGGGTCAGGGGTCTCTATAATATAACCATCCTCAGAAATGATATTTTGTTTGGATCGTCTGTCCGCAAGATTTTCCCGTCTGTCCGGTAATTCATTATCCTCTTTCGGGTCCATATACGTCTTTTCAATGCCCAGCATTTTTGAAAGGTTCAACAAGGGAAGAAGTTCCCCTCTCAGCCTCACAACATCAGCATCACCAACTTTTTCAATCTTTTCTTTAACCTGGGATGCAGGAATTCTTAAGAGTTCGTTCAGATTGACCTGGGGGACGGCATATCTTTCGTTTCCGACTGAGGTGATCTGGCTTGGAATAATAGCAAGGGTTAACGGCAGTTTGATCTGAATATCCGTGCCCTCTCCAAGTGTTGAATCAAGTTCAATAATACCGCCAAGACTTTCAATGTTGGTCGTGACAACATCCATGCCGACCCCTCGGCCAGATACATCCGTGACTTCTTTTGCCATTGAAAAGCCCGGCATCATGATGAGTTCTATTTTCTGTTTTTCGGACATTTCAGATATCTGTTGATCGGTAAGAAGGCCTTTTTCAACTGCTTTACCGGCTATTTTATCCGAATCAAGTCCTTTCCCGTCATCGGAAATGACAATATTGACCTGACCGGCATCGTGGAAGGCTTTTATGATGATTTTTCCAGTGCCGTTTTTTCCCATTTGTTCTCTTTCCATGGGTGTTTCTATCCCATGGTCAACCGAGTTCCTGATAAGATGGGTCAAGGGATCGTTGATGGCTTCCAGAATTGTTTTATCAAGTTCAACCTCTTTGCCTTCTATAATAAGATCAATGGATTTATCCAGTTGCTGCGAGAGATCCCTGACAACCCTTGTAAATTTGTTTAAAATATTGGCAATGGGCTGCATCCTGGTTCTCATGATCGCTTCCTGAAGTTCAGATGTGATCATATCGATCCGCTGGCTGGATAATTCGGTTGCTTTTTCGTTTGAAGAGTTAACACCCTGGAGGAGTTGGTTGCGGCTTAAAACAAGCTCTCCTGCAAGATTCATCAAGGTATCTAAAAGACCAACATTCACTCTTAATGAGGTTTGAGGTTTTGCACTGACGGTTACGTCCTTTTTTGCCTTTGAAGAAGGTTGTTTGCCTTTTGCGGCAACCTCCTGTGTTTTCTGTACAACCGGTTTGGCAGCAGGTGCTGAAACTTTTTCCTGTTTGGGTTGTTCAATCGTAACGGAAACAGCCGGTTGCTCTTCTTTGGAAGGCATGGTTGCTGGCTCAGCATCCATATCTGCTACACTATTTGAAACCATCATATCATCTGATATGGAATGGATATATTGTTTTTCTATATCAAACAAGGTCTCGGTCATATCATACTCAATAATGGAGGCGAAAAGGACCTGAAATGGTATCCTGCTTGGTCCGGTATTTTCCGAGAGTGTGCCCACCGAATCAAAATCTATTCTGGAGTCAACAATAGTCCCTGTTTTCTGCAAACTGTTTAAAACATCTATGGGATTTTTTTCTTTCCTCTGAATGTCATTGATTAAATCGTATTCAACAAGAAAAATGTTTTTACCTTCAGCTTTATATTGTTCAATCTCAAAAAGTGAAATCTGAGGAAAGACTCTGCCATCTTTAAGAACAATATCTACTATTTCGGAAACCATGTCCTGTTTATCTTCTGGCAGTGAAGATTTCGTGATGCCTTCCAAAGCATTAATATGATCTGAAACATCTACATCATTGCTTGTTTCAATATTATTCAAGAGAGTTTCAAGTTCATCAAATCCCTTCAGCAGTACGCTGACCCTGTTTGAATCAGGAACAATCTCTTTGGTCCTGACAAGCCCAAGAACATTTTCCAGGTGGTGGGATAGATCTTTTATGGTTGTCAATCCCATGAAACCCGCACCGCCTTTAATCGAGTGGGCAGCCCTGAAGACATTATTTACCAAATCCAGATCTATATTTTCTCCGGCTTCCTCAATGGTTAAAAGATCACTTTCAATATCACCAAGATGATCCAGCGATTCTTCAATATACATTTGTAGGGTTTCGTCATCCATGTCAAACATATTAAATCTCCTGAAAGGGTTTTAACTATGAAATGGTAAAAAAAACTATCTAAATACCAAGCAATTTACAAAAAATATATTAAAAAGTCAAACCAAGAATATTGAATATAAAGGATTTTTTTATATTTTGCGTACAATATCATTGGGGTGACATTGAATTTCTAACTTAAGGATCGCAATGGTATTTGGGTGAACACTCTTCATTGCATTTCTGTTAATATCAAGAAGATTTACGATTTTTGTTCTTTTGGGCAGGCCCTTGGGCGACAGGACTTCAATGATGTCATCTGCACAAAGTTTATTTCTAATGCCTACAGTGTAACTTTGATCTTCTGTGATGTCGATTATTTTCCCGATAAAGCTATGGATTTTTCCCTGGTGAATATTGGTGTAATTGGGGAGCTGTTCATTTTGGTTGTTAAAATAAAATCCCGTACAATAATCTCTGTGAAAAACCTGGTAAAGCTCAGCAGGCCAGGCAGGATCTGTTTTAAATGTATCCGGGTTGTCAACAAAAGAATCAATGGCATTTCTGTATGTTTTTACCACGGAAGCCAGATAGTTGATACCTTTCATACGGCCTTCGATTTTTAATGATGTTATGCCTGCATTAATCAGTTCAGGAATGTTTTTGATCATACACAAATCTTTGGAGTTAAAGATATAGGATCCCCTGTCATCTTCCATAAGCGAATGATACTCGTTGGGGCGAAGTTCTTCCACGACTGAGTATTTCCATCGACAGGGGTGACTGCAAAGGCCTCTGTTGCTGTCTCTTCCGCTTAAAAAGCTGCTGAGCAGACATCGACCGGAATAAGATATGCACATGGCACCATGAATAAAGGTTTCTGTTTCTATTCCGGAAACAACAGCAATCTCTTTTATCTCATTCAAGGACAATTCTCTTGCAAGGTTAACCCTTTTTATCCCCATGCTGTGCCAGAATCTGGCTGCATTCAGGTTGGTTGTATTGGCCTGGGTACTTAAGTGGATGTCAATATCCGGGATAATTTTTTTTGCCAGCATAATGATACCCGGATCAGAGATGATAATGGCATCCGGGTTGATTCGCCCGATTTTAGCTAAAAAGAGTTCAAGCCCTTTTTGTTCATGATTTCTTGAGTAGATATTACAGGCAAGGTAGACTTTGACATTATGATTGTGAGCAAAGGAAACGGCATCAGATAGCTCTGTGTCTGTAAAGTTGCCGGAGAAATTTCTCAGGCTGAAGTCTTTGGCAGCAAGGTAAACCGCATCTGCACCGTAGTGGATGGCTATTTCAAGCTTTTCAGGGTTTCCGGCAGGTGCCAGAAGTTCAGGTTTAAAGGGATGTTTTTTCATACAGCCTGCATAAATCATGGTACCCCCGGCAAGAATCAAACTTGCGCTCAAGGATTAGGAATCCGTCAAAACGCTTTTATATCAGGGGTTTTCGCCTAAAGTCTCGAAATTTTTCCTTGGTCTTGTTAATATTAAAATTTAAAAGTGTTAAACAACAGTGTTAACTCAAGACAATATACAGGATAATGCATGGGAATGCTACCTAAAACAATTAAAAAAGGCAGAGCCAAATGAATGATTCTACCTTTTTGTCTTTTTCTATAATAAGTAATTACTATTTCTTTCTGCGAACTCCTACAAGTCCGATAAGACCGAGACCGAAAAGCAGCATCGTCGTAGGTATAGGGACCGTGGAAATTTCGATTCCGTAAAGTCCAGCCCCAAAGTCGCCACCTCCTGTGCCGAATACGTTAGCAAAAAGTGTTTCGCCTGGTAATAATACATCAAAGGTGAAGCTTCCGAAGTCCGATATGCTCCCTAATGTGTCGGTTGCCGATGTTATAGAAAGATACGCAAAATCAAATCCAAAAAATGGTGATTCACTCAAATCAGCAAAAGTTACCTGATACGTATACGGTTCCTGGTCAGCCGTGAAGTTGTGAGTATAGCCTTCGGTGCCAGAAACCCAATGGGTAGTTTCATAAACGAGCGTGGCAAATGAATATGAGGGTATTATTAAAAACACTACCATCATTAACATCAAAGCTAATTTCAATTTCAATTTCATTTAGGGGGGTAGTTAATTAGCTCCTCCTGTGGTATTCTCAGCAGCATGGCTAAAAAAAATGTATATTTCCCCAACACATATCGCGAATTTGTGCAGTATTTTCCTGACGACCATGTATGTGCTCGCTATCTGGAAAAACTGCGGTGGTCAAAGGGGTTCCGTTGTCCCGCTTGCCAGACGAATGTGGAACCATGGAGACAAACACGTGGCCGATTAGTTTGCCCTGCATGCCGCCACCAGACTTCAGTGACGGCTGGTACTATTATGGAAAAAACACGAACACCGTTGACGACTTGGTTTGAGGCAGCGTGGCATCTGACAACGGCCAAAAATGGTTTTTCGGCAAAAACTTTGGAAAGGACATTAGGTGTCAGCTATCGTACAGCGTGGGCAATGCTTCAACGTTATCGTGTTTCCATGGTGCGTAGCGAACGCGGGCGTTTGGTGGGAGAAGTAGAGGTCGATGAGACCTTCATTGGTGGTGTCAAGAAAGGAGGGAAACGTGGACGTGGAAGCAGTAAGTCTATCGTTGTGATTGCTGTAGAGGTTCAAGAGCCTAAGGGTTTTGGGCGAGTTCGGATGCGTCATATCCCTGATGCTTCTGCTAAAAATCTACACCCCTTCATCTGGGATGTTGTAGATCGAAGTGCTACTGTTATGACAGACGGTTGGAATGGCTATAATGGCCTGTCGAAGAAAAAGTACAGGCATAAGAGGATAGTGTTATCTTCATCGGACGATCCTGCTCACGTCGCTATGCCCGGTGTGCATCGGATTGCGAGTCTCCTTAAACGCTGGATACTTGGTACTCATCAGGGGTCTTTTGTCCCTGCACACCTGCAGTCATACTTGGAGGAGTATACTTTCCGATTCAATAGGCGCACCTCTGGCAGTCGTGGTCTTGTTTTCCGTAGACTTATGGAGCAAGCTATGGTTACGGGGACTGTCACCGGAAATGATGTTACATTTGGTTACAATTGGGGGAAAAATCAAGCAGGAGGAGCTAATTGACCACCCCCCAACATATTAATCGCTTTGAATATCTTATTACGATATTAATTATTTGTAAAACAAAAAAGAGTTGAATTCATTAATCCGCGATATTTCACTGGCGTTACAAAAAAGGATATAATAATATGATTCGGTAAATAATTTTTTTATAAAGGAAAAGAGGATATGGCAAACCCGATT
>QMMT01000093.1 GCA_003647385.1 Deltaproteobacteria bacterium | reverse complement strand
GTAAACGAACAACAGTTGACGCTCTGGCACTTGAAAGTTCCCAATTTGAAGGAAACATGGATGATGAAATAGGAGAACTGTCTGTATGGCCTTTAATTTTAACATGATATGCAAGTTTGGAAAGAACACTGGCAACTTTTTTTAAAATATCCCGTCCTTTTTCAGAAAGCGTTGTCCCACCCTGTGCGAACAATAAAAGATCAGACATGGTTATTACAACACCATCTTCGGTTTTAGTTACACTGACCTCTCCTCCCAGTTTGTTGAATAAAACCAGTTCTCTCACCTCACTGACGATATCTTCCATCTCTTTTTCGACCATTGCACCCAGCTCATCAACCAGCTGATTTTCAGACGGTTCCTCAGACGGAACCGCATGCATGGTAAGACCTTCTCTTGTGCCTGATTCGGGTACTGCCTGTGCGCCCAGTGCACTTCTTAACGATTGTACAAGTTCTTTGTAAGTCTCCTGCTGAGTGGTACTCATGGCAAAAAGAAGGACAAAAAAGCACATTAAAAGTGTCACCAGATCGGCAAACGTTGCCATCCATGCCGGTGCACCAGCCGCCTCTTCTTTTTTTTCCTCTCCTGGCGGCGCTGCCAGGACCATCTCTTCTTCTGCTTCTGCGGAAGCAACATCATCAGCCATTTTTCATTCTCTTTTTAATTACTTTTTTTCTTTGCTCTCTTTTTTATCGCTCAAATAAATATTGAGCTTATCTTCCATCAGTTTGGGATGTTCACCCTCTCTTATGGAAATAATTCCTTCAAAAATAATATTCATATTGGTAATCTCTTCTTCATTTCGCCCGGTCAGTTTATCAGACATAGGGATGAAAAAAAGATTGGCCATAACAGCCCCGTAGAATGTAGTGATCATTGCCACAGCCATTTTAGGCCCGATGGAGGAAGGGTCATCCAAACCTGCCAGCATCTGCACAAGCCCGATCAATGTACCGATCATTCCAAACGCCGGGGCATAGGCTCCCATGCTGGATAAAATATCCGCACCTATATCCAGTTTTTTTTTGGTCAAAGCCATTTTTTTTTGCATAATTGCTGCAATATCTGCCGTCTTAACCCCGTCAACCGTCATCTGAAGGGCCTGGGCAAGATAGGGGTCGCTAGTCGTCTGGATATCACCTTCAATGGAAAGAAGGCCGCCTTTTCTTGCTTTATTCGATGTTTCAACCAGGTTGGCAATAATCTCTTCAGCCGGCTGAATTTTGAATATAAAGATTTTCATGGATGTTTTAAAAATACTTAAAAAGTCCCCGAGAGGGTAAGCGATCATAGAGGCTGCCAGGGTACCCCCCACTACAACAAAAACTGAAGGGATGTTGACAAACATCATGATACTGCCGCCAAGCAGTATGGTTCCAAGGACAGCTCCCATACCCGAGACAACACCGATGATCGAAGATATATCCATACGCTTAAGTCCTTATATAAACAGTTTCATCAACAGGATACTCCCTGTTATATTTTTTAATCTTATCAATAGCTTCTTGTGTAAGTAAAGTATTTACAGAAAAAAGTTTGGTTCCCGTGTTTGTAAAAAGTGCCGTTCCAAGAGCCATACCAGGTTCAAGTTGATGAATGCCTACACCTTTTACCTTATATGAATCAGATCCCATATGGAGCACAGCATACTTTTCAAGCCAGGCAACGATAGCAGGGTCAAGTCTGGTCCCTGAAAATGTTTCCAGTTTTTCTAAAAATTTTTCCAGGGATGACACATCTTTTTCTTCTTTTAGTGTATCAAACACATCGGCTCCTGCTAAAACCTTTGACAATAAAGGAATATATCTTCGCTTTAATCCCTGTGGCCTGCCGGTCCCATCTGAATTCTCATTCAAATGCCGAAGTATCTCGGCACAATTATCAAATTGGGTGCAGTTGGAAATAAGATAGGCGCCCTTGACCGGATACTGAAAAAAAAAATCTTTTTCATATTCCGTGAGCTGGTCTTTTCTTTTTGTTAATACTGCCTGCGGAGCAAAAAGAAGTCCAACTTCATGTAACATAGCAGCTTTGCGAAGATCCTCCAACTTTTTTTCATCAAATTTAAGATTTTTTGCAATAAAATGGGCAATATGGGCCACGCGTTCGCCATGCCCCCTGTTTTTTTCAATTCTTGTTTCAATCAAACTATAAATCAGATCCCCAAACCCTTCTATGTTGTCAAAAAGAATCTTTCTTATCTCTTTTATTTCTTTTTTTATTCGATTTCGCTCATGCGTCATTTGATTCACTTGTTTTAACGCATTATTCAATGTGGCCCGTTCTTCAAAAAGCTCTGTTTTTGTTTTTTTAAGCTCGTCTTTGAATTTATCCAGATAGTTAAAGCTTTTTTCAAGTTTCTTGTCCTGGTTAATAATTTTTTGGTTGAGATGTTTAAGCTGATGATAGATATTGAACTTTTCTTTTACTTCCTGTGTTAGAAAAGGCTTGATTAAGAAATCATCATATCCCTTGTGCATCAGTTCCAGTCTTTTTTTGGAACCAGGAATTTTGGATAAAATACGAAAAACAGCCGGCTTAAAATTGAATTCAATATTAAAAAGTACATTAATTTCACGTTCAAAGATCGTAGATTTATTGATATCCAAGTCAATAAGGATAAGATCGGGCTGTTTTAATCTTGCCTGGTCACAACCGGTTGCCGCATCATGGCATTTTTGGAGAACAAACCCATTTGCCTTCGAAAATTTCGACAGATCAACATTTGTTTTAAAATCACAAATATAAAGTAAAGAAACCAACTCTTTATTCATGATATATAGAAATACCAGATTATTCGTTGTTTATTCAGAGTAATCATTCATCCACCATTCATCCCAATGGGTCTCCATGACACTTTGGGCAATTTTTTTACCTGTATTAGTTTTAAGTCTTTTAAGGACAACAGGCAACCATTTTTCAGGACCTTTTGCTCCGGTATCCGCCATTTTTTTTAATTCAAGGATAAAAGATATCTGGTCTGCATCATTCACTAGTTTTGCTTCTTTTGTCTCGCTTAAATTAAACTCATCTATAAGATTTTTAATATCATTACCAAAAGGAAGGTGCTTTATCAAATGAGAAATTGCTTTGGCTTCATTCACCATGGAATATTTTTTTTCTACATAGTTAAAATCTCCTGTCCTTGCCTCGGCAATATCATGGACCAGGGCCATGGCCACCAATTTTTCACTATCAATATCCGGATCAATTTTAGCCATGGCAAAACAAATAAAGCTTGTTATATAGCTATGTTCGGCAATACTTTCCTTTCCCGATCCTAAGAAAGCATATCCTGATCTTTTGATGTCTTTTAATATTCTCACCTCAAACAGCAGGTTAGCAATATGTTTCATTTTCATTCCAAATCCTATGATAATCGCAACAATTCGCAACAATTCTTGACTTTTTATAGAACTATAGTTTAAATAAAGTCAAGAATTCATGATTAAACAAAGGCGGATCAGGAGGAAATATGCGAAACCATAAAACAATGATTGTAGCAGTTGCTTTAACCATTTTAGGCTTTGCGTTTTATTCAATGGGATTTGCCCAAAGTGACAAAGAATTTATCCCTGGAGAAGATTCAGGGTTTTATTATACGATTAAAAAAGGGGATACCTTATGGGATTTATCCCAAAAATTCTATAATTCCCAATGGGACTGGCCGGGACTTTGGGAAATAAACGATGATATTAAAAATCCCCATTGGATATATCCGGGAAAAAAAATTCAGATCTTTTTAAAAGAAAAAGCAGCGCTTAAACCAAAAATTGTAAAGGTCCAAAAAGTTAAAAAAGAAATTATTCCCATCAAGGCTGAAACATCTTTTTCTTTTTCCGAAATGGATCATATCGGGTTTGTCAAAAAAGAGGCCCAGCAATCCCTTGGATCCATCATCAGGGAAGAAGAGGGCAATCTCATGATGTCTGCCGGTGACATTGTCTACATAAAATCTTCGGGTACCGGGACACTTATTCCCGGCAGGATTTACCATGTTTTCACTGCCGAAAAAATAGGAGATAAAATTCATGACAAACCATTTAACGGGATAAAGCATTTGATCAATGCTACAGTCAAAATACTTGATAATAAGGCGACCTATGCATCAGGAATCATCACCAAGGCCTACAGGACTGTGAAAAAAGATGACTTGGTTATGGAATACTATAAGCGGAACACAATTTTAACGGTTGACGACAATCCTGACCCCATTGATGCAAGAATTATCTGTTCCGAAGGTAATAATGTGATGATTAATGATTATCGAATCGCCTTTATTGATTTGGGTAAAGACAAGATTAAACCCGGGCAGATATATTCGGTTCTTCGGATAAATGCGACAAAAGACTTCACGCTCTGGCGGCCCGAAAAGAAAAAGTCTATGGGTTTAGAAAACCTGGAATCCGGCAAACTGATTGTACTTCATACCGAAGATATTGCATCAACCGTCATGATTCTGTCTTCAAAATATGCCATTCATCCGGATGATATAATAAATTAGCAGTCTTTTTTATTATTGCTCATTTGTTAAGATAGACTTTTGGCTTAAAAGCTATACCAGATCCCAGCTGACCTTCAGGATCTCCTGATATGTGGTATGCCCCTGCAGCATTTTTTTAATACCGTTCTGCCGCAAAAGGACAAGCCCTTCCTGCACTGCTTTTTTCCTTAAATCTGCAAGACTTGTGTCAGACGTTGTCAGCTGTTTAAGTGTTTCCGAATACGGCATGATTTCATAAATTCCTGTACGCCCCTTATATCCGGTGTTTCTGCATTTCACACACCCTTTTCCATGTTTAAGCTTGATCACACCTTTGGATTTAATGTGAAGTCCAAGGGCCGCAAGCTCTCTTGCATCCATTTCAAATTCCTGGGCACAATGGGGGCAGATTTTTCTGACAAGCCTCTGTGCGACAATTCCATTTAATGATGAATGGACAAGATAGGGGGGGATACCTAAATCAAGTAATCTGAAAATTGTGGATACTGCATCGTTTGTATGAAGCGTAGAAAGGACAAGATGCCCTGTCAAAGCAGCCTGGACTGCCGATTGAGCAGTTTCGAGATCTCTTATTTCCCCCACCATAATAATATCAGGATCCTGGCGAAGTATATTTCTTAAGACAGCACTGAATGTCACACCGATTGAAGGCTGTACTGCAATCTGGTTAAACTCCTCATGTATCATTTCTATGGGATCTTCAATGGTTGTAATATTGACTTCAGGCGAAGAGAGCATTCTTAAGGTTGAATACAACGTCGTGGACTTTCCTGATCCGGTCGGTCCTGTTACAAGAACAATTCCAAATGGCAGGGCGACCAGTTTTTTATATTTTTCAAAATCCTCTCGAAAAAATCCCAGCATTTCAGGGTCCTGGAAAAGGACATCCGGGTCCATAATCCTCAACACCACTTTCTCACCAAATGCCACCGGAATGGTGGAGACCCTGATTTCAACCTCAGTCTTATCTTTTTCCATTTTGATTCGACCGTCCTGGGGTCTTCGTTTTTCAGCCATATCCAGTCTGGAAAGGGTTTTAATCCTGCTGACCACTGCATTATGAAGTTTTTTGGGAAGCTTGTAAACCGTATGAAGCACTCCGTCAATTCTCATACGGACCAGACAGATATCCCGTTTGGGCTCAATATGGATATCACTGGCCTTTTGATCAAATGAATAGGTAAAAAGATGATTTACAGCATTGACAATATGCTGGTCAGTTGACGGCAGATCATCCATGGACTTCAGACTGACAAACTGTTCCAGATTTCCGATATCAAGTCCCTTTGTTGAGAAAAGATCTTCAGCTGCAGAAATGGAATATCTAAATCCAAAAAACTCATTAATCAATTTTTCAATATCTGATTTTGAACTGACAACTGTCTTTACTTTAAGCTTTGATACCATTTCAACATCGTTGAGTGCCTCATAGTTAAAGGGATCAGGGGTTGCAACTATTAATTTACCTTCCTCAATCATCAACGGCAGCAATAAATGCTTGGTCGCAAATGATTTTGATATCGTCCCTGTCACAAGATTCAGCTCAAGTTTCAATGGATCAATCTTTTTATAAGGAACTTTCCAGGCTTTGGCTAAAGCATGGTAAATCAAATCTTCATCAATCTTTTTTGAAGGCTGTCCTTTCATTTTCCTTTCTATCTTAAAATATAAAATGACATCAATAAAAGAAATCAGGGCTGCCTGCTGCTCTTTTGATAAATTTTTATCGTTTTTCTTTATGACCTGTTTGAGGAGAATATCTCGTACCCTGTTCTCTTTTTTTAAAAGATCCTGAGCCTGTTCCTTTGAAATTAATTTGGCAGCCAAAAGAACTTTGCAGATATTTTGTGAGGAAAATCTTTTGTCTTTTTGATCCTGCATAAGTTTCACCTATATTTCTGCTTTTTCTCTTAAAGCCTTATACAATTTTTGGGTAATCTCTCCTGATTTGCCATTTCCAATCTGTATACCGTCAATTGTTTTAATCCCTAAAATTTCCGTAATGGTTCCGGTTAAAAATGCCTCATCGGCAGAAAAGAGTTCAGTTTTTAAAATAAATCTTTCTTCAACTTTTATTCCTGTATCACCTGCAAGATCCAGCACAACCTTTCGTGTGATACCGGGAAGAATATTTTTTGTTAAAGGAGGGGTTATGAGCCTGCCGTCTTTAACAATAAAAAAATTAGAACTTGTACCCTCTCTGACGATTCCATCCTTTGAAACAAAAATTGCATCATAGGCACCCTGGTTTTTTGCTTTCTGCTTTGCCATTGCATTGGGGAGAATCTGGACAGTCTTTATATCACAGTTAGACCATCTTTCATCCTGTACGATAATAATGTCTACCCCATCCTTCCGTAATTTTAAAGGGACCTCTTTAACCTCTTTTATGGTCATTATTACCTGTAGTTTTATCTCTTTAGGCCAGGCATGGTCCCTTGGAGCAACCCCCCTTGAAACCTGAATATATATCCCCGCCCTGGGAATCTCAGCTTTCTCAAAAAGCTCGAAAACAGCATTCTCAATAAAAGTTTCAGAAAGTTTTGGGAAAGAAAGGCCTTGCATGGAATGCTGTAGCCGGTCGAGGTGTTCTTTCATGCAAAACATTTTTCCATTGTAACTTGCGATGAATTCATAAACCGCATCCCCAAACTGATATCCTCTGTCTTCAACCGGAACATAGGTTTCACTGATGGGACGTATTTTTCCATTTAAATAGGACAACTCAGGCATGTTAAGCTCCTTTCAAAAAATGATTTTTTAAAACATTCGCCGGATATAATGCCACTTGTTTTCATCTCCTTTGTCAGGAAAAGAGCCGGATCAGGGCTATTAATATAGATGAGCTATATTAAATC
>QMMT01000092.1 GCA_003647385.1 Deltaproteobacteria bacterium | reverse complement strand
TCCTTGGATATACTGGATTTTCAAGCTCTTGTGAAATCTTTGACGGATGCTGCGGCGTCACCGTTGCCAGTTGCACTGGTGACACGTTTTTTATGCGGAATTTCTTCTCCCAAGTTGATTGAGTATAAGGCCAAACAAATGGCCGGGTTTGGCCGGCTTGCAGCATACTCTTACAAAAACATTGAGAAATGGGTCCAATTGCATAAAAGGCAGGTCCCATCTTGAATACATATCTTTTGAGAGAGGATGTCAACCCGGTTGAGGATTTGAACCGCCGGATTATTGGGCAATTCAAACATGCTCTTATTATCGATTTTGAAGCCGTTCCCAATGGGAATATATTTCATGTCGGCGCTGTTTTTAATGGTAATACATTTGAAAAAAAAGGCATAAAGGATAGCAAAGCAGCATTAAAGGAATTATCAGAATTTTCATTTGGTGCCGACTACATAATGGGCCACAATATTATCGACCATGACCTTGTCCTTGTAAAAAAAGTTTTACCTGATGCGCCGATTTTAAATCTACCGGTTATTGATACGCTTTATTTGTCCCCGCTTGCCTTTCCGGAAAACCCATATCACAAGTTGATAAAAAACTACAAGCTGATCAAGAACAGCAAAAATAACCCGGTGGCAGACGCCAATTTGACCTGGGCCGTTTTTGAAGATCAGATTGCGGCATTTTCGGTATTAACTCGGAATGCTCCCGGGTTGATTTCATTCTATGCCTTTGCTTTTGAGCCGTTTTATTCCGGAGACCAAGGATTGAAAATGACCGGCATTTTTCATCTGTTTCTTTCTTTGTCCAAATCTGTGCCGAGCAAAGATAAGGCCAAACAGATATTTATTGAAGTGTGCCGGGGGAAAATCTGTTCAATAGCCTTTGAAAAGATCTGGGACGGGTTCTGTGATCACCCGCAAAAAAGGCCTGTTCTTGCCTATGCCTTGTCATGGCTCAGGGTGTCCGGCGGCAATTCCGTCATTCCTCCCTGGGTGAAACACGAATTTCCGGAGATTTCCGCCATTATTGTTGAGCTTCGGTATGCCTGCGGCAGCAAAGATTGCGAGTATTGCAAATCGACCAACGATTCTGAAAAACTCTTAAAGAAATACTTTGGGTTTGACGAGTACCGCAGGCTGCCGGATGGTCGGAAACTCCAAAAGGAAATTATCGATTCAAACCTTGGCGGCAACTCCTTGCTGGGCATTTTGCCCACGGGCGGAGGAAAATCGATCTGCTACCAGATTCCCGCCCTTCACCGATATCATAGGACCGGTGAACTCACCGTCGTGATATCACCGCTCAAAGCCCTAATGAAAGATCAGGTGGATAATTTAAACAAGAGCACCGGTATGGAGTCAGCCGGCGCCATAAACGGCAGCCTTACGCTTCCTGAACGAGGAAATGTCATTGAAAAAGTGAGGCTGGGGGATATCGGTGTCTTATATATTTCTCCCGAGCAATTGCGCAATTTCAGTGTGGCAGAACTTATCGGTTCAAGGGATGTAGGGTGCTGGGTCTTTGATGAGGCCCACTGCCTTTCCAAATGGGGGCATGATTTCAGGCCGGATTATCTGAATGTTGCCGAGTTTATTTCAGAACAGAACAGGCGTTCTATACATCCTCCCCTTATCGGTGCCTTCACGGCAACCGCAAAAAAGGATGTGATTGAAGAAATTTGCAGTCACTTTACTGAGAAACTTGAGCTTGATCTGGTTTCTTTTATCAGTGGGGTTCAAAGGGAAAATCTCAGCTTCCAGATATGGCCGGTGACAAAAAATGAAAAGTATGATGTGATTTCCAATTGTCTTAAAGAGAGTGTCTCTGACGGCGACAGCGGGGCCATAGTATATTGTGCAAGTAGAAAAAAAACAGAAGAACTCAGTGAGTTTTTGAATGAA
The DNA here is from genome assembly GCA_003647385.1 of Deltaproteobacteria bacterium. Lineage (GTDB taxonomy): Bacteria > Desulfobacterota > Desulfobacteria > Desulfobacterales > Desulfobacteraceae > Desulfobacula. The sequence continues at coordinate 5,494 of QMMT01000092.1, read as the reverse complement.
AAAGGGATTGCTTCACAGGCCTTTCATGCCGGAAGAAGTGAGCCGGACAAACGAAATATCCAGGATAATTTTGTAGCCGGAAAAATTCCTGTAATCTGTGCGACAAATGCATTTGGTATGGGAATCGACAAAAAGGATATCCGCCTGGTCATTCATGCCGACATTCCGGGATCCCTTGAAAATTACCTGCAGGAAGCGGGTCGGGCCGGGAGGGATACGGCCCCTGCAGACTGCATCCTCTTATATGAACAGGAAGATATTGAAAATCAGTTTTCATTAAATGCCTATTCAAAACTGTCGTTAAAGGACATCAAGAAAATTTTAGGCGTCTTGAAAAAAAGGGGGGCAAAAACCCCGGAGATTGTTATCACCCCAGGGGAAATCATGCGCCTGATCGGATATTCTAACTTTGCCGATGATGACGGCCGGGCAAAAATCGGCGTCAGTTGGCTAGAGCGAAAAGGTTTTTTAAAGCGTTCTTTTAACCAGACGCTTTTTTTTAAAGGTAAACCCCTTGTCCGGGATATGAAAGAGGCTGAAGAGAAGATCGCCGCGCTGAACCTTTCCAAAATGATGGCGGCGGTGTTCAGAACGATTCTGCTCACCCTGTTCAATGCGGATAAGGATTCAGTATTATCTGCAGATGCTATCTGCGCCAGTTTAGGAAACATCGACAACCTGCCGGAAGAATATCTGGATTCAAGGTTTGTCATCGGGCTTTTATCCCAGATGGCGGAGGTCGGGATGATCAAGGAAGGGATTATCATGACCGCCTTTGTCAGGCCCAAGGGGCAAGGAAACTCACCGAAACAGCTGGAGTCTTTTCTGGAGATTGAAAAGCAGATGCTTGAAATTATGGAAGAACTATCCCCTGACGCATGGATGTCGCAGGAATCAGCCGATGTCATCCATCTCAGGCTCATGTCCCAGCGGTTGAAGGACAAAGGTTTTGATCAGGTTAATACCGATATTGTGGGCAAAATATTACAGGCCATTGCCAACGATAAGGGGGAAAGCCAGGGAAAGAGTTTGAAAATAGCCGGCAGAAAAGGGGCAGAGCAGCAGATGGTTTATGTGAAATTCCCCTGGCAGAAGATTAAAAAAAGAATGGAATTGCGGCACAATTGTGCAAGACTCTGCCTTAACACCATCATTTCAGCCCTGCCCAGACAGTTGCGGCAGGGTCAAGCTCAGGTGATGGCAGAGTTTTTTCTCTCCCATATTACTAAAACGATGCAGTCTGATGTTTTTCTTTCAGGATATAGGGGAGACCACAAAACCTTAATTGAACGCAGCCTTTTGTTCATGCATGACATGAAGGTGATCACCCTGCAGAACGGTCTGGGGGTTTTTCGGCAGGCAATGACCCTGACCATGCTTCCGGAAAGCCGGAAAAGGCAATATACCATGGGTGATTATGAGCCCCTGTCACACCACTATGCCCAGAAGAATGTACAGGTTCATGTGATGGAAAAATATGCGCGTCTGGGCCTTGAAAAAATTAAAACCGCCCTTGGGTTTGTCAGTGATTATTTTTCATCTTCCTATGATATTTTTATCCAGCAGCATTTCCCCAAAGAAAAAAAACTTATTCAAACAGCCATGACCGCAGAAGCGTATAAAGAGATCATCCAGTCCCTTGAAAATCATACCCAGGAAGCCATCGTTGCAGCCCCGCCTGAAAAGAATATACTTGTCCTGGCCGGACCCGGCTCCGGCAAGACCAAAACCATTGTTCATAGGTGTGCCTGGCTGATCAAAGCCAAGTCGGTGGATCCTTCTTCGATCCTTGTTCTATGTTTCAACCACCAGGCCATGATCGAGCTTAGAAAAAGGATTCGGACACTGACCGGCAGAAGAGCAAGCTTTGTGACGGCCATGACTTATCACGGATTTGCCATGCGCCTGACCGGCCGGTCTTTCCTGGAAAAAGAAAGGGGCCTGAAAAATGAAAAGGGCCAAAACCCGGGGAAAGATGCGATGGGATTTGACACCATTATTGACGAAGCCGTTGAGATTTTGAACGGGGAGCGGGAAATCGCCGGAATTGAACAATCAGAGGCACGAGAATATCTGCTGGCACAATACCGGTATATCCTTGTGGATGAATACCAGGATATTGATGACCGTCAGTACCGGTTTATTTCGGCCTTGACCGGCAGGCTTGAACAGGATCGGGATACGAGAATTTCCATTATGGCGGTTGGTGATGATGACCAGAGTATTTATGGATTTCGAAATGCAAATGTGAAGTTTATCAAGCAGTTCCAAAAGGATTATGAGGCAAAAACATTTTATCTGGTGGAAAATTACAGGTCTTCCTATCCGATTATCCAGGCCTCAAACGCATTTATCGCCTTGAATAAAAATCGAATGAAAACAGGCTCGCCATGCCGGATCAATAAAAGAAGAAAGTCCCAGGAGCAAGAAGCCCACAAAATCGAAAATAGTGGGCTGGTCCAGGTTGTTCAGGTTAAAGATATGGCTTCCCAGGCAGTGTTTGTTGCCCAAAAAATAAAGCAGTTCATGGGAGACAAGCCTGATATGAAATTAAGTGATATCGCAGTGGTTTCCCGGCAGGGAATGGGATATCCGTCTCTGGTGTCCCTCAGGATGGCCCTTGCAAAAGAAGAGATCCAGTTTTGTTATTCAATTAAAAATGGTTCCGGCTTTCCATTGTTCAGGATTAGAGAAATCCAGTCGTTCCTCCAATATCTGGAGGATCATAAAAAAGAAAGCAGGACGCCCTTTGACCTTAAGCAGGAAGTTCTTGAACAATTTAAGCAGAAAAATACATGGACGAATCAAATAACGCAGATTCTCGAATCATGGCGTGACATCAACTCTGATATGGAAATATCTATTGACCGGGCAAAGGATTTTGTACTTGAAACCCTTTTGGAAGAAAAACGGGAGCACAAAACCGGGACCGGTGTCTTCCTGGGCACAGCCCACAGTGTAAAAGGAATGGAATTCCCTTTTGTTTTCATTCTGGACGGAGGGTGGAAACAAAAGAATATCGAAGAAGAGAGGCGATTGTTTTACGTGGCCATGACACGATCAATAAAGGCCGTCTATGTCTGCCGGATTCAAGACTCCCCAAATCCCCATGTGCGGTTTTTGGAACAAAATGACTATACACATGCCACAACTGCAGGACTATCGAGCATCAATGGATTTAATGAAAATTTAACCGTTTCGATCCTCGGGTTGGAAGACCTTTTTATTTCTTATGCTGCTTCATTCCTTGAAGGCTCTGCAATTCATAAGGCGCTTGCAAATCTTAACCCCATGGACAAAGTCTGTATCGTAGAAAAAAAGAATAACATCCATATTGAAAACAAGCATCATCAAACCCTTGCAAGACTTTCGAACAAAGGGAAGGCAAAATGGCATGATAAAATCCAAACCATATTGCACGCCAGAGTGCTTGGCATTATACGGCGCCAGAAAACAGATGGAGAAGACTATGATGGCAGGCGTGAGAAAGTTGAATCATGGGAACTTCCGATTGTAGAAATTCTTCATGAAAAACTGGAGGCAAAGTCAAACAATTTTTTAGAGGTAACACTCAACAATCAAAATATACCGGTCAAGCCAGTGATTTAGATGTTAACAATACAAGAGACCTTTCCTTGAATCTTGCTCATTACGTATTACCGTACGGGAATTTTTTCACCTTTAACAATTCGTGCTAATAAATATTTTCCCGATCGGGAATATTTCCATTGTTTTTTTTAAATAGATATTTTATATTCCTGATCGGGAATAAATTATAACAGGCTGGCAAACATGAAAACTAAAACAATTGGCAAACTTGTCAGAAAATCACGGAAGGAACAGGGCTTAAGTCAGACAGAGGCAGCTGGGTATCTAAATGTTGGCACCCGTTTCCTGTCGGATCTTGAAAACGGAAAACCAACTGTCCAGTTAGAAAAAGCCCTACATGTATTGAACGGTCTCGGGTTTAAGGTCATTGCTGTGCCAAAGGCAAGCCACAAACTAATCCGCTACATTGAGGACCATTTAAGTGAAAAATAAACTCAATATTTTTGTTAATCAACTCAAAGCTGGTGAGTTGTGGCTGGATCATCAGCGCCGCTTTTGTTTTCAGTATGATAAAAGCTGGATCAATTCGCCGGACAGCTATCGCTTATCTGTTTCCCTGCCCTTAAGAGAAGATCCGTATTTAACCGACGATTCATATTCGTATTTTACCAATTTGCTGCCTGAAGGCAAAATTTTGAATGTCCTTTCCAGAAAACTTCAGATTCCTGTTAGCAATCAGTTTGAATTGTTAAGGGCTATTGGGGGGGGATTGTGCTGGGGCTGTATCGTTATTTGAAGATGGTACCTTACCGCCAAAACCCGCAGCATATTCATACAAGTCTCTTACCGATGATCATCTGGCAAAAATAATTAAAGAGCTGCCTGAAAATCCGTTTATGGTAGACGAGGCGGGTATCAGGCTTTCTCTTGCAGGAGCCCAGGAAAAACTTCCTGTTTCACTTAGAGATAATAAGATCCGAATATCAATGAATGGTGCACCCTCTTCCCATATTTTAAAGACCCCGATAAAAGATCTTCATGGGACAGTTGAAAACGAAACTTTCTGCATGATGCTGGCCAAAAGAATGGGACTGATCGTGCCAGATGTTAAAATTATAAAAATAAATGAAACTCCTTTATACATAATCGATCGATATGACAGAAAGATAGAAAATGAACAAATCATCAGACTGATACAGGAGGATTTTTGCCAGGCATTGAATGTCAATTCTCAATTAAAATACACTCCAACACTTGAAGTGTGTTTTTCACTCATCAGAAATGAAAGCGTTGTTCAAATCAAAGATACTAAGCGATTTCTGCAACTTGTCATTTTTAACGGGCTAATTGGCAATTCTGACGCTCACGCAAAAAATATTTCCTTCGTCCATGGAGAGAATGGAACAACCCTGGCACCTTTCTATGATTTATTGTCCACATATGTGTATCCCTATGCTAAAAAAATGGCAATGAAAATAGGTGGCGGGAGGCATTTCCAGTTTCTCGAGCCCAAACACTTTGAACGATTTGCCAAGGATACGCCAATAAAATATAAAATCGTGAAAGAAACTATCGTGACAATGGCAGATAAAATTGTGCGTGAGGCAAAAGACACAACTCAAGAGTTTTCAGATCTGTACGGGAAAAATCCTGTTTTAAAAGAAATTAATGATGTGATTAAAAATTCTTCGAAACAAAAATTAATGGTATTTTCTAAGAAATAGCTCAACCCGGGATAAGTTTTAAATTTCAACAAAAAAATAAACCGAATAAAACCGGTTATTTTCATGTTCACGGCACAGGTCTCTCGACGGTCTTTTTTTTATGTCCCGTTTTATTTTATTCAAATACCGAGTGTTCACTATGCGAACAAACTGGGTAGAAATCCAAAGCTGAGAATTAGAATTTTCTATATTTCGAGAAAATTAAATGACATGCATATATA
>QMMT01000091.1 GCA_003647385.1 Deltaproteobacteria bacterium | reverse complement strand
GCTGTGAACAACATGATTGATGCAAAACTCAAAGGCGTAAAATTCATTGTTGCCAACACAGATGTCCAGGCATTAGAAGCATCCAGGGCTGAAGTGAAAATTCAAATTGGAAAAGAACTGACAGAAGGCCTTGGCGCAGGTGCTGACCCCAATACAGGACGGGAGGCAGCTCAAGAAAATTTTGATGAGCTCAAGGATGCTTTGGAAGACAGCCACATGGTTTTTATTACTGCCGGTTTTGGCGGCGGTACCGGAACCGGAGCAGCCCCTGTTATTGCTGAAATCTGTAAAGATCTTGGGATACTGACTGTGGCTGTTGCATCAAAACCCTTTTCTTTTGAAGGCAAAAAAAGAGAAAAACAGGCACTTGAAGGTCTTGAAAAGCTTCACGGGATTACAGATACCGTGATTACGATTCCAAATGACCGGCTCAGGGGGATTGCACCCAAAGGCGCCAGAATGGTTGATATGTTCATCAAAGCAGATGAAATTCTCCACCATTCTGTAAAAGGTATTACAGACCTTATTATGATGCCGGGACACGTCAATCTGGACTTTGCAGATGTCAGAACCACCATGCAGAAAGCGGGTAAAGCCTTGATGGGTATTGGTATTGCATCCGGAGAGAACCGGGCGGTCGAAGCCGCAGAAAAAGCAATATCCCATCCGCTGCTTGAAGATATCTCCATTTCAGGTGCAAAAGGTGTATTGATGAACATTACATCCAGTTCCGACCTTACTCTGGACGAAATGACAGAGGCATCAGACCGTATTCACAAGGAAGTGGGTGATGATGCTGAGATCATCTGGGGCCAGACATTTGATGAAGAGCTTGGAGATGAAATGAGAATTACCGTCATTGCCACCGGCATTGGGCTTGACTCTGAAGAATCAAATGCATCAAATAATATACATCATTTTGATCCCCAGGTTCAGCAGGTTCAGGCTGTCAGATATGAACAGCAGCAGGTGGGAGCAGGGTCTGTTTCTTATAACCAGGCACAAGCGGCTCCCCGGTTTGACACACCGCCTGACAAACCCATTGCCCGGGGACACTTAAGGACCCCGACTGAAGAGGAGCTTTCAAACTGGAATGAATTTGACAACCCTGTCACCATTAAACATAAAAAAGCGGTGGGAGATGATGCCATGATGAATAATTACAGCACTATACCCTTTGATAATGATGATCTGGAGGTGCCGACATTTCTCAGACGAAAAGCTGATTGATAAATGAAAAAAAGGCGCAAGCCTGCCCGGAGTTATGGCTTTAAAAAAAATATTGAACAAGGAGCCATTATTAAAAAAGGTAAGGGGCTGATAAAAGCAGCCCTTGTCTATCCCAACACTTACAAGGCAGGCATGTCATCTCTGGGATTTCAAGCTGTTTACCGGATTGCCAATAAAATCGATTTTCTGGCTTGTGAAAGAGTGTTTTTACCGGATTCAAAGCAGAAAACCCAGCGTCTGAAAAGTCTTGAAAGCGGATTGCGCCTTGATCAATTTGATATCATCTTGTTTTCAATATCATTTGAAAACGACTATAACCATCTTGTTCAACTCCTTGGAGAAGCAGGCATCCCCCTGCGATCATCTGATCGAAACCACACCCACCCCCTGGTGGTTGCAGGGGGAGTCGCCTGTTTTTTAAATCCGGAACCCATCGCTCCCTTTATCGATTGTTTCCTTTTGGGAGAAGCAGAATGTCTGCTGGATAATTTCTTTAATCTGTTACTGAAAGATAATCGCCGAAAACCATTTTTACAAACCCTTGAAAAAAAAATCCCCGGTGCCTATGTCCCTGCTCTTCATACCGGCAATGATCCTTTTAAGATCAAAGTGCAATACCTTGAAAGCCTTGACACGGTTACCACAAAAACCCAAATTCTCACATCCGGGACCGCTTTTAAGGATACCTTCCTTATTGAGACCCTCAAGGGCTGCCCTCATGGCTGCCGATTCTGCAGTGCAGGCTTTATTTACAGACCCCCCAGAATTTATCCGACGAAAAATATCCTGGCTGCCATTAATACGGCAAAGGGTAAAACAGATAAAATAGGGCTTGTCAGTTCAGCCATTGCTGATCATCCCGACATTACAAACATTTGCGACTATGGCCTGGAACAGGATTTTAAACTGTCATTTTCATCCCTGCGTGCCGACAAACTGACGGATGAGCTGATCAATGCACTTTCAAACTCAAAGGTCAAAACCGCCACCATCGCCCCGGAAGCAGGATCGACACGAATGCGATGTATTATTAATAAAAAAATTGATGAACATGATATTCTTGGGGCAACTCAAAGACTGGTCCATGCCGGTATCATAAACTTAAGGCTTTATTTCATGATCGGGCTGCCTTTTGAAAAGACTCGTGATATTCACGCCATCGTGGATCTAACAAAAAAAATTAAACTGGTTTTTCTTGAAACATCAAAAAAGAATAAAAAAATTGGAACCATTACCTTAAGTATTAACCCGTTTATTCCTAAACCCGGCACCCCGTTTCAATGGGCAGCCATGGAAAATGAAACCCTGTTAAAACAAAAGGTAAGTATTATTACAAAAGGATTAAAAAAGGTTGCCAATGTAAAGGTGAATTTTGAATCTCTGCGAAAGGCCAAGATTCATGCCCTTCTCTCCTGTGGAGACCGGAAGACTGCAAATCTCATTGAAACTGCACAAAAGGATGGCTGGGCCTCGGTTATGAGAAATAATAAAGCCTATTGCCATTCAATACTTTATGAGGAGAAAACCGTTGATACCCCCCTGCCCTGGGACTTTCTTGACAATCGAGTAAAAAAGCAATTCCTTGCAAAAGAATTCTCAAGGGCAAAACAAGAAAAAAAATCTGCGCCCTGCCCAATGATTGCATGCGACAGATGTAATACCTGTATGTAAGAGCTCCGGTAATACTGGAGTGAAAACTTAAAACAGGGAATTTCAATCAATTTTGAGGGACTCGTAAAAAGAATCACCAATGGTGCCATCAACTTTTATCGACTCTTATTCTGCTGCTAATACAGGCATGACAACTGCCGGATCTAAGCCGAGCTGCATCTGTAAGAGAGAGGACACCTGAAACCGATTGATTTTCCCCTGGAATCACAAACAGGCGATGTAAATCTTTTAAAATCATTGTCTTGATTGCACTCTCTACAGGATCCTGCTCAAAACAGGATGCAACCGGCGTTGACATAACTGATTTTGCCGGAACAGATAAATCCTGCCCGTGTCTGTAGCAAAGTGTTATGTCTGTCTTGGAAATCACGCCTATGGGAAAATTTTGATCATCTGAAACAAGAATAGCACCAAATTTTGACCCGGAAAGGATTTCCACCACTGATTCAAGAGACGTCTCTTCCTGGCAGGACTCAACCTGTTTTGTCATGATTTCATGAACTTTGTATCGTTTGACCCTGTCGTAAGGCGTCTCTTTGCCTTTATTAAAAATACCCTGATCACACTGGCTGCAATAATGGTAAAGCAATCCCACGATATCCGGGTATGCCAGTGCACCCACAACAGAATTTGAGTCTTTTTCCAATGCATATAACCGATAAATATTATTGCCTTTCATGGTGTCCAATGCAGAATCAAGCGTATCATCAGGACCACAGAAAAGAGGAGGGGAATTCATTATCATTTCAATCGGTGTTGACAGGGGAAGACCTGCATACCAGGCACCCATTATATCTGATTTTGACACAACCCCCAGGGGCTTTTCACCATCATTACCGATGAGGAGCGCATTTACCTTATATTTAATTAAATACTGGATACAGCAATCAATGCTGTCATCCGGCCCAAGCAGAATCACCTGCTTTCTCATGGCATGGTTCACCTTTAACCCGGTTAATGTATCTTTCCCCATTTTCATACCTTTTCAAGAAGATGATTAAACAGATCTGAAATATAGACCATGCCGACCGGTTTGCCAGCTAAAACAACCGGCAGGCGTCTAACATGCTTTTTTATCATTATATCAAGTATCATCATCAAGTGGGTGTCAGGAGCAACGGATATCACTTTTGGCGTCATGATATCACCCACCAGAAAATTTTTTAACTTACCTGCAGTACGATCCATAATGCCCTCTATTTCAATATCACTGATGTTGCCCCAGATTTTAACATGCTTGGGCAAAAGAAAGAGAAGGATATCATACATGGATATCATTCCGGTAATGGTGCCGTCTTTATCGGTTACCACAATACCGAAAATTGTTTTCCCATCTACCGTTGATGTCTTAAAAATATCTAATGCTTCAGATATGGGAGAATCAGGACTCAAAGTTTTAAAATTAGTTTTCATCACATCTTTAGCAGTCGTTTTCATACCAAGTCTCCTTTTTACTAACGATAATAATAAATAGTGGATTTGCTTACTATTATCGATAATTTTAATCCACACATATATTAGGTGTTTATCTTAAGCCAATATAAACCATTTAGTCAATCGTTTCATACCGGGTGTCATGGAAGTAGATTAAAAAAATCAGAAGACGGTTTAATTATTTTAATTGATCGCTTTTTCTCTTGATTGATCATCTTGTCTAATACATCACAAAGATCCGTATAGGTTTCACTGACAGGGGTAAAAAACCTGGGGGAAAATTGAGATGCCTTAGAAAGAGTTTCTTTTGATTCATCCGGCAGGATTAATATTGTCCGTTTACTCTCCAGTAAATCAATCAAAGACGTTAATTGGTTCAACCGGGTCCTGGATTCGGATAGCAGTATAAATATTTCGTTATCGATAAAATCAGAATTTTTTTTCAATCTTGCTTTGAATGCATTAAACGTGTGGAACGTCTGAAGCTTGATCCTATTAAAATTTTGATTGATGACATTTACAAGGTTGATACCTTTTTTAGAAGAATCCTGATGTATGAATAGTATAAGACTCATCATTTTTATCCTTGACCACTATCTAAGTTTTTCCTTTAAAAAAGGAACGTACTTTTTATCTGTTTGCATGATATGCTCTTTTAACCAGTCCGTCAAAAAATTCATCAGATCCATTGTTAAAGCGGCTTTTCCTTCTTCAAACTGGGTCTTAAAGTCTATCACCTGGGCCACAAGCCCTTCATGGATTTTCAAATGGTCGTCTGTTTCCGGATAGGCATATTTCTCAAAGATATCTTTTTCATGATCAAAATGATACACCGTATATTCTGCCAGGCCTTTTAAAATCTCTCCTGATTTCTGACTCCCCTTTTTTAATTTCATGGCTTTGTGAAGCTGATTGATCAAAGATACCAATTCTTTATGCTGTTCATCAATTTCATCAATTCCAAGAATCAGTTTTGGTCCCCAGGGCATGAGGTCCGGAAAATCTTTTTCAGATAATTCTGAACTGTTGTCATACTGGGCATCTTTGACGGAAACCTTAAAAACACTGATCATATCTCTTAATTTAGACGACAAACCAGACATATCAAGGGCGCTCTGATTCATTTGCGTACTTCTTTTTGACATATCTTCCGCCACAGAATTAACCCCTGAAATGTCTTTTGCAATTTCCGAAGATACCTGGGAACTCTGGGCAACATTTTCATTGACTTCGCCAATCCCTGTTGATGCCTGTTCTATATTTTGCGCCACTTCTGTGGCACTTGCAGACTGTTCTTCTATGGCTGCGGCAATGGTAGTGACAATCTCGTTTACATCAGAAATCACCTCGGATATCTTTGTAACATCTCGAACCGTATCATCTGTGGAGTCTTGTATCCCGACAATTTTATCCTTAATATCTTTTGTGGCCTGGGCAGTCTGTCCTGCAAGGCTTTTTATTTCTCCTGCAACAACAGCAAAACCTTTGCCGGCCTCTCCGGCCCTTGCAGCTTCTATGGTTGCATTAAGCGCCAATAGATTGGTCTGCTCTGCAATATCGGTGATGACCTCCGTCACCTTGGAAATCTGCTTGGCCGCATTGCCTAAAAGTGCCACACGCCCCGAGGCATGATCAACCTGTGTTGCCGCGTTGTTTGATATATCCCTTGCTTTTTCACAATTTATGGCAACCTCACCAAGGGTGGTCTGCATTTGAGACGCAGAATCCGTCACCATGCCGATATTCGTTGAAGCCTGTTCACTTGCGGCGGCTACAGAATTCATATTGGAACTCATTTCTTCGGACGCTGCAGCCACTGAATTTGCCTTGCTGGATAATTCATCTGCACCATCAGACATCTGTTCTGAAACAGATAACAGCTCTCCCGAAGCTGCCGTAACTGTTTCGGCATTTGCACCAATATCAACAATAATATTGTTAAGTCTTTCAATAAATGCATTAAACCAGGTGGCCAGTTCCCCAAGCTCATCGCGAGTTTTAATATCAAGCCGCTGGGTCAGATCACCTTCACCGGTTGCAATATTTTGCAGCCCGGATGTGATTTGTTTTAAAGGTTTGGATATAAGAAACTTGAACAAAAACCAGGAGGTAATAAAAACAAGAAGACAGCACAGGGTTCCAAACAACCATATTTTGCTTTTGGTTTGATTTTTCACATCGGAACTGAACTGCAATATGCTTGATCCGGTTTGTTTAATGGCTGTTTCATTGTTTTTGGAAACCTCAGTAATGATCATACCCATGCTGTTTTTTACTTTTTGAGTCTCATTTCCCAAAACTGTTTGAATTTTCATGGAATTCCCTGTGGAGAGGAAAGCAAACCTTGTAGACATTTTCTTTATTTTTCGATTTACCTGTTCCTTGCTCATGCAGAGTAGAAGAGACCCCAACTCTTTTCCTTCAAGTTCCATTTTCTTCTTTACAATAAAAACCCCAGGATCATTCTGTGAGGCATTGATCACTTTTTCATACTTTTTTTTGCCTTGACCTGTGGCTAAATACTCTTTAATTTTTTCGTTCTTTTTATCAATATATCTCACATAGGGTTTTTCATTGGTTCTAAGATATATGGCATAGACAACATTTTTATTTGAACTGGCTGATTTAACATAGGATATCAGTGTCGTGAAATCGTTATTTAAAATAGCAGTCGGTGCTACTTTGGCAAGCAATGCTGCCATTGACTGGGCATTTTCTTCCAAAAAACTTATCCATGCGGATTCGATTTTTTTCTTTTCATCAGCCAGGGCTTCGTTTGTGGATTGTGCCAGCAGATCAGAAGCAGTTTGGGACATATCAAGCAAGTTTTTACTGACGTCTGAATTCATTTTTACAAGGTCTTGCTCAACGATTTTGTTTGAATCAGACAACAATCGATTGATCTGTACCCCCATTTTATTCAAGGAATTGCTCTGGGAGTTAATAATGATCAATGAAAGTCCCAATAGTGACATCGCAAGTACGATTGTAAGGGGTACTAAAAGCTTTAAACTAAGACCTATACGCTTCTGTTCTGCATTTGTTTCCATTTTTACATACTTC
>QMMT01000090.1 GCA_003647385.1 Deltaproteobacteria bacterium | reverse complement strand
GAGATCCCTTTCTTATTTACTGACCAAATACGATCATATTAAAATATACTATGTATCACCGCTGGTTTGTAAAATGGATGAGGATATCAAAGATTATCTTACGAAATATAAGGTTGAATGGGAGGAAGTCGATTCTCTTGAAAAAGTGCTGCCTTTGGTGGATTGTGTGTATATGACACGTATTCAAAAAGAACGGTTTCATAATCTCAAAGATTATGAAAGTGCAGCAGGTAAATATATCCTTGATAAGGAAAACATTAGGTTAATGAAACAAAAGAGTATCATCATGCATCCTCTGCCACGCGTTGATGAGATAGCTCAGGAAGTGGATAACGATCCCAGAGCTCAATATTTTAATCAGGCTAAAAATGGCCTGTATATTCGAATGGCTTTATTATACCTGCTTTTAGGATAGATATTTATTTAATATTTTCTTCTGACTGCTGGATTAAAAATTTTGATATTTCATCCTTAGCAGTTTTTTCCATTTCTTTAAAAGACAGTGTCATGCCAATATCATAATTGTCAGGTCCCAATACTTCAACCCTGACAATAGTGCCGATAAGAAAAAGAGGATCAGAGTCTTTGATGATTGAAATACTTACCTGGACCCTGGCTCCAATGGATATTGGTTCTTTGTTTTCAAAGAGAATACCGCCAATGGCTATGTTCTTACTCTTGCCGGATAAGGTACGCGTGCGACTGAAACCCAGATGCTTTACCTTTATAGGACGGTTAAAGTCAATACGCAGAAAACGGCGTTTATCTTCTTTAAAAAGAGAAATACTGTTTTTACCCGCACCTTTTGCCCTGTATAACGCACTGTCAGCCAGGTTAATTAAATTTTCAGCTTTAAGAGCGTCTATAGGAAAAGAGGCCACGCCTCCGCTTACCGTTATTTTATGAGTTGTCCCTTTTATTGTTATTGTTTTTTGTTTAATAGTGTTGCGCAGCCTTTCAGAGAGTAAAAGGGCATTTGTTTTATAGGTATTTGGCATCAATATAACAAATTCATCGCCTCCAAACCGGGAAATAATATCGCTTGCTCTCATTTCCTGGCTGATCGTATGCGCAACATTTTTCAAGACGATATCACCTGCATGATGACCAAAAGTGTCGTTAATTTCTTTGAAATTATCAATATCAAGAAACAGGACTGAAAGGTCTGTGTTGTGACGTTTTGCTAAAGAGATGTGTTGATTCAAAGCCTCTTGTAAATACGACTTGTTAAACAGTCCGGTAAGGTTGTCATGGGTAGATTCCTTTATGGCCTTTTCATAGACGTCTATATCAACGATTTTATGGTTTTTCAAAGACGTTTCAAATGCGTTAAAATAATCACTGATTGTTGTCAGTAAACTTACTTTTCTTTTTAAAATGTGGGATATATTTTTTCGGTGTGCTATGATTTCAAACCAGCATTTTTTAGCCTCTTCAGGTTCAAGATCAAGACTTGTCAATGTCTGGATAATTACCTGGTAGGTATCTTCACCCTTTTCCTGAGCAAGTGTATTAAGCTCATTTATAAAATTATCATCATCCTGTGCGTTTATACTGCAATTCAAGACAGACTCTTTGAGTGAACCCATGCGCCCCCTTTTTCAAGTACAGATTTTCTTACTCCATGCAATCTATGTATATATTTTCCTAAACAAATGCAACTTCTATCTATTGAAGATAATTTTTTTTTGAAATATTAAGTTGACATTATATTTTGTTCAAGATATTTCTTTTTGTGAATCAGTTTGTTTTTACAATGGCGTAAAGATAAATTTCTAAATGACAAAGGTGTCTGCTCCGGGCTTTGACCGGGAGGATGCCTTTTTGTATTTTCAGGGAATCATTTCAACGGTGAAATGTAAAAAATTTAACAATATTTAAATAGGAGAAAAGCAATATGGAAATGAGATTTTCAAAAGGAAATGATGTCCTGGGAACTAGAAACCGGGGGGATGCATGCGAATCAAGTCTTTGCACACTATGCCGGGCAGATTGCAAAGGGAAATGTGAAACATGGCTCTCCAGCATGGTCGGAAGAAAATTATTATATCCGAGAAGCTTTGGGTTGGTTACTGCTGGTGGAAACAATACCACCCATGTAGGGGTATCATATAATTCCCTCAGAATTCAAGGGTATGCATATGGTTCTACCGGACTTACCGGGGATATGACAAACAACCCGGATGATTGCATTTTCCCAAATGTCAGTCTTAAAACCGAGTTCGGAAGCAAGGTGAAGACAAAAATCCGCATGCCCATGATGACAGGGGCACTGGGGTCAACTCTTATCGCGGAAAAATACTGGGATTCTTTTGCCATTGGTGGTGCATTGCTCGGTATCCCGGTGGTGATCGGTGAAAATGTGGTGGGTGTGGATAAAAATTCTGAAATCGGTCCACAGGCAGATAAGAAAGGTAAAATTGTTAAAGCACCCGAGCTTGACCGGAGAATAGAAACCTATTTAAGGTATTATGACGGTTATGGTGCCATCATTGTGCAGCTCAATGTTGAGGATACACGCAATGGCGTGGCGGAATACGTCGTGGATAAATATGGTGACAAGTGTATCATTGAATTAAAATGGGGCCAGGGGGCAAAGAATATTGGTGGTGAGATACAGGTCAGAAACATTGAATATGCTAGGTTTTTAAAAGACCGCGGGTATGTGGTTGATCCTGATCCGTCCTTACCTGAAGTTCAGCAAGGCTTTGAGCAGGGTGCGATTAAGTCTTTTGCCCGTCATAGTCGCCTGGGCGCTACAAATCTTCCTACAGTCAGCGCCGTCCAGGAAGATTTTATGAACTCTGTGGAATATCTTCGGGGTATCGGGTTTGATAGAATTAGTTTGAAAACCGGTTCTTATGGTATGGAAGAGCTGGCAATGGCCATTAAATTTGCAACGGATGCAGAACTTGATCTTTTAACCATGGACGGTTCTGGCGGGGGAACCGGGATGAGCCCGTGGAATATGATGCAAAGCTGGGGGGTTCCTTCCATTAATCTTCATTCAAAAGCCCATGAATATGCCAGTATTTTATCTGCAAAGGGAAGAAATGTTGTGGATATGTCTTTTGCGGGCGGGTTTGCTCTTGAAGATCACATTTTTAAAGCATTGGCCTTAGGTGCTCCTTACACAAAACTGATTTGTATGGGAAGAGCCATTATGATCCCTGGATTTTTAGGGGCCAACATTGAGGGAGCCATATATCCTGAGCGGCGGCCAGCTGTAAACGGCAACTGGAACGAACTGCCGAAAACAGTTCTGGAAGTTGGGAAAACTGCTGCTGAAATTTTTGCAGGATATCATGACCTGGAGAAAAAAATAGGTAAAGATGAAATTAAAAATATTCCTTATGGAGCCATTGCATTCTATACCCAGGCAGATAAGCTGGCCTGCGGCCTGCAGCAGCTCATGGCCGGGGCAAGGAAGTTTTCTTTGGATCAAATCACACGCCAGGAAATTTTTGCAGGTAATCGGGAAACAGCCGTTGAAACAGGCATTCCTCATGTATCTGATGTCAACAACGAAAGTGCCAAAAAGATATTGAACTCATAAAAGGGATAGGTGTTGGACTGAAAAAGGGCTTTGGGTTTACTTGCAAAAGCCCTTTTTTACGTGTGACCTTTAGGTTACGTGTGACCTCTTTTTATTTTTAAGTCCGGAAAAAAGACACCAGGCAAGTCCTGCCGCCTGAAGGCCGATCACCATCAGAAAGCTTGCCTGGTAGCCTGATGGGTGATAATTTCCTGCCGCACTAGTTTCCCACAGATTAATGATGGCCCCAATGGCCCATTGCAGAATAAATGCGGCAATAAACACCAGAAGGTTGATGCCGGTGGTGACCCTTCCGGACAGTATTTTGGGAAAACTGTAAGTGAGCGCTGAATATGACAGGATTCCCGAGGTACCAAAAAAGCCAAATAATATCCATAAAAGAGGTATTGGAAGAGGTGTTTTAAGTACAAAAAAGAACTGGATGCCCATGAAAATACTCATTCCGGTAACCGCAGTAAAAAGGATGCTGACACCTCTTTGAAATAGTTTTTCAGCGGCAAATCCAAGACCGATAAAGCCTGCTATCATGGCAATGGCGGTCCAGGATAAAACCAGGGCAATTTCCTGGCGCTGCATCCCGGCAATATCCCTCAGCCATGGTCCTGCCCAAAGTCCCTGGAGAGAAAGAAATCCTGCCTGGGACATGGTGCTTAAAGGGGCAATCCGCCAGAAATCATGTGATTTGAAAACCTGTTTTATGCCGTCAATCTGTGTAGAAAAGCTTTCCTGGTTTTTTTTTGATTTTTTTTCGGGAACAATAAAAAAAACGCTGAAAGCCGTGAAAAATGATAAAAAAGCCAATAAAAGGAACAAACCTCTCCAATCCGTCATTTGGAGAACCCATTCAACCGGTGTGGTTGCAGACAGGGCACCTAAGCCCCCCGCAGCCATTTGAAAACCATTTATTCTCGGCCACACCTTTGCAGGAAACCAGATAACATAGGATTTAAAGGCAGCCATGAGGCAGGCCGATACCCCGAATCCAATAAATGCACGCCCGATAATAACACCTGTAAGGGTCTGGGATTTTGCAAAAATAAAGGCACCTAAGCCCGCAAAGGCCAAAAGAAAAGATTCAACAATCCTTGGACCGAACCGATCCAGAAAAATTCCTAAAGGCAGCTGGGAAGAGGCAAATGCAATAAAATAAGTGGATGTTAAAAGTCCCAGCTGGGAGGGATCAATATGTAAGTCAGCTACAAGATCCGGAGCAATGACAGCGTTAACCACCCGGAACAGGTAGGACAAAAAATAACCAAGGGCAAAAGGGATGAACACCCTTAAAGCCTTTGAGGATAAAATGGGCATATGAAAAACTCACGTGTGACCTTCAGGTCATTTAATTGTTTTTATTTGTTTAGATTCTCCTTACCAAATTTTGATCAGGTATTAAATAGCACAAATAAATGTCAACGTGAAGCTCAAGTCATTTTTTCAATGGTTTCCATTGCAATAAGAAAGACTTTTTCATTGAATCGGGCTTTTAAAGCAGTTGTTAACATTTCTTTATTAATGGCTTTTCCTTTATTTGCGATTACACCAAGGGAGGCGAGAGCCCAGTCCTGCTTTTTAATTTTTAACGCCTTAAAGTCAATTTCAATAATTTTTGCAGGGGTTTCAGGTATGGCAACACTCTTTTCTTTTAAAACAAAGGTGTCGGGTTTTAAGGTTGAAAATATTTTTTTTCTTCGCTGGACACCTTCATCACTCAGTGCCAGGACGACAGTGGGTGATTCAATACCGGTATAACCGATTTTTTCAGGAGATATCAGGATTTCACTGACAGACTGTCCCCTGAGAACGGTGATATTATAATCATTTTTCATTGACACGTTCATGCCGGCGCAAAGACCAGCGTAGCACACAATATCTCCGGCTGTTACAATCCGCATTCCGGCACTGCCTAAAATGACCACCTCCTGCCGTTGATAATTTTGAATATCGATCTTTTTTTCTATGGTAACCGGTTCAGGGAAGATGTCCATTCCTTTGGCAAGTGCTCTGTACCGTTCACCATATTCAGGCCTTTGATTTTTTTCAATGATACCATTTTTTTCAGGAAGATCACCTATCATCTGATCCAGGACCTTTGGGGTAAGCTTGTTTTTTTTAGTGTAGCGACCGGTGCACATGCCAAGAGTTTCAATGATTGAAAATCCTTTGTGTTTAACAGCATTGGCAATTTTTTCCGGCAGGTCTGCATCAAGACCCGAGCACCTGTCAATATATGTTGCGCCTGCACTCTGGGCAATGTCGCAGATATCAAGGGGAATTTCAGCCTGGTTAAGAAACTGGGAACCCACTATTGCATCCGTGGGCGTGGTGGCAGAGTATTGGCCGCCGGTCATGCCAAAGTTGAAATTATTAAGAATGATCAAGGTGATATCAAGGTTCCTTCTACAGGATGCCAGCACATGGGCACCGCCGATACCTAGCCCCCCGTCTCCCATTGTGACAATCACGGTCAGCTCCGGATCGACAAGCTTGAGTCCCGATGCATAGGTCAGGGCCCGGCCGTGAACACCATGGAGGGCATGGACATTGAAGAATGTATCAAAAAGGCCGGAGCATCCGATGTCCGTAACAATAACAGTCTTGTCCGGCAAAAGGTTTAATCGGCCAAATGCTTTATCAAGACCTGTGGTGATTTTTTCATGGGTGCATCCGGGGCAGTAAACAGGGGGCCTGGTTTTATTCAGATAACTATTCATTTTCAATGACCTCCATTATTTTTGCAGGTGAGATCAACACACCGTTCATCTGGCCGTAAAAATCCACTTTTTTATCACACAGCACCCGCTTAATTTCATTGACGTATTGACCCAGGTTCATTTCAATGACAATGATTCTTTTAAACGGTTTTGCTTTTTCAATCAAAAGTTCTTCGGGTACCGGCCACAGGCTTTTAAGGGTTAAGGTAGAGACAGGTTTTCCTTTTTTTTCAAGTTTTTTCCCGGCATCTTCAACCGCACGGGCTGTGACACCATAGCTGATAACCAGTGTGTCGCTGCCCTTTTTGAGGTTTTCTTCAAAAAGTGTAATTCTGTTCCTGGCTTTATGGATTTTTTTTCTCAGTCTTGCCTGGTTCTGCCCGATTACTTCAGGATCAATGGTAATAAAGCCATCGGGTCCATGGGTGGATGAAGTCTGCCGGACAAGCGTTTTTCCACCAATGGGAAGGAAAGGCGGCGCAGCATCCGGTTTGGCTTCAAACGGCAGATACGCATCCCCTGAAAATCGTTTTCTTTCTACAATTGACGGCAGGGTAACACAGTCAAGATCAAAGCTTTCCCTTGTCATCCCGATTTCCTTGTTGGAAGCAATAAAGACAGGGCATCTGAATTCTTCAGCATAGTTAAAGGCATGGACAGCAAGGATATAGCAGTCAAGCGCATCTTTAGGGACCAGCACAATTACGGGTATACCGCTGGTACTTCCCCACCTTAAAAACTGGATATCACTGTCAGCGCCTCTGGTTGCCGAGCCTGTTGAGGGGCCTAAGCGCTGAACATCTACAATGACCAGAGGGATTTCACTGCCAATGGCAAATGAAAGCTGCTCGCTGTAAAGACTGATGCCGGGGCCGGATGTAGCGGTGAGGGCCTTTTTACCTGCCATGGATGCACCAATGCAATATCCCATGGATGCAATTTCATCTTCGCCCTGAATACAGATGCCATCTCTGGGCGGCAGCATGGTCAGCATATTATTAAAAATAGTTGTTGCCGGTGTAATGGGATAGCCCGCAAAAAAATTGCAGCCTGCGGCAATTGCTCCCCTGGCAAGTGCCTCATTGCCTTCCATAAATGATAGAGCCATTTTTTTCTCCTTGGGTTTAATAAAAGCTTTTATCGACTCAAAAT
>QMMT01000089.1 GCA_003647385.1 Deltaproteobacteria bacterium | reverse complement strand
TAGTTACAAGATATGAATTTAAAACAGATACTTGAGAAGAACAGGGACTCTTTTGTAAAAAAATGGTTCCAGGCAACGATCAATACCTATCCCGCACAAACTGTAAAAATACTGGGCAAAGATTCCAATCGCTTTGACAACCCAATCGGTGCTGTCACCCATGAAAGTCTTGAAGATGTATTTAATCTTTTAAGTAAAGAGTTTGACCAGGAAACACTTGAAAAGACACTTGATCCGGTAATCCGTATCAGGGCGGTACAGACATTTTGTGCGTCCGAGGCTGTCAGTTTTGTTTTTAGTTTAAAAGAAATTGGTGAAGACATCCTCGATGATAATTTA
The DNA here is from genome assembly GCA_003647385.1 of Deltaproteobacteria bacterium. GTDB lineage: Bacteria > Desulfobacterota > Desulfobacteria > Desulfobacterales > Desulfobacteraceae > Desulfobacula. The sequence continues at coordinate 7,087 of QMMT01000089.1, read as the reverse complement.
ATCAGAGAATTCGATAAGCTTGTTGATAAAATTGCGCTGGCGGCGTTTGATAAGTTTATGAAATGTAGAGAAGACATATTCCTTTTAAAGGCCACTGAGAGCAAAAGGCGGATTCACAGGGCTTTTGAAAGGGCGGGTTTAGTAACAGAGCTAACGGAAAAAGATCTCCTTGGCTCGAATAAATCTTAACATGCACGACAAAATTTAGGTTTGTCCTGCATAAAATAACGAGGTGGTTATAATATGAATCAAAAGTACTTGATCCCCCTGACAGCTGTTTTTTTGGCTTTCCTAGTAGCATACACAGGGGTTGAGGGAGCAGGGCTTCAATGGTTCTTTGGAATTGTTTTTCCTTATGCAGCGATCATTTTTTTCCTGGCCGGGTTTGTATACAAGGTTTTAGGATGGGCAGCTTCGGCTGTTCCATTCAAGATTCCGACAACCTGCGGGCAACAGAAATCGCTGCCATGGATAAAACAGAACCCCATTGACAACCCTGATACTTCAACAGGCGTGGTTTTGCGTATGATTCTTGAAATTTTTCTTTTCAGGTCTCTGTTTCGAAACACAAAAGCAGCATTCAGCAGAAATGTGTCAAACCGGCTGTCCTACTCCTGGGAAATTTTCCTCTGGGCAGGCGCCCTTGCCTTTCATTACTCCTTTCTGGTGGTATTGCTAAGGCATTTCAGATTTTTTACATCTCCGGTACCCTCCTGTATTAAATTTCTGGAATATATTGACGGTATCGTACAACTGGGACTTCCCGGAATATTTTTATCCGGTGTTGTTTTGCTTGCCGCAACACTATTCCTGCTTGCAAGAAGAATTTTTGATGCCAAAGTCACCTATATCTCCCAGGCAGCTGACTATTTTCCCTTATTTCTTATCATCGGGATTGCAGCAACCGGTTTATCCATGAGATATTTCACAAAGGTTGACATTATCGACATCAAAACCCTTACCATGGGCCTTGTCACCTTCAGTCCGACAATCCCTGACGGGGTAGGCGGTCTTTTTTATGGCCACCTCTTCCTGGTAAGTCTCCTTTTTGCATATTTTCCTTTGAGCAAACTCATGCACATGGGCGGTATATTTTTAAGCCCCACAAGGAATATGGCAAACAATACCCGTGCAAAAAGACATGTTAATCCCTGGAACTATGATGTGAAAACCCATACATATGAAGAATATGAGGATCACTTCAGAGAAAAAATGATTGAAGCCGGCCTGCCGGTGGATAAGAAGGAGTAATAGATGTCTGACGAAATAAAACCGGATGAATTATTAGATAAAATAGATTATGGACCCCGATCAGAATCAGGGCCGGAATCAGGATCAGAATCGACACCGGCCAGTTGGATGGATACTTCGATCCAGATCAGACCAGGAATGTATTGTTATGCGGCAAAGGCTGAAAGTCTAGAGACATTGAGCCTGCCCAATGCCAGGCCTTGGAATCCCCTTGAAGATGACTGGAAACTGCCGGATAACTGGCAGGAAATTCTTCACCAGGGAATCAAGGAACGCCTGGAAAAATTTCGAACATTCAAAGTATTCATGGATATCTGTGTACGCTGCGGCGCATGTGCAGATAAATGTCATTTTTTCCTTGGAACGGGTGACCCCAAAAACATGCCTGTCTTAAGAGCCGAGCTTTTAAGATCCGTATACAGAAACGATTTTACAACTGCCGGAAAAATCCTGAGCAAAGTCCCCGGGGGGCAGAAACTCAATGGTGCAAGACCATTGACCCTGGATGTGCTCAAGGAATGGTGGTACTACTTTTTCCAGTGTACGGAATGCAGACGCTGCTCCGTATTCTGTCCCTATGGAATTGATACGGCAGAGATCACCATTATGGGCCGGGAGCTGTTAAACCTTATTGGTCTGAATATTGACTGGATTGCAACACCGGTTTCAAACTGCTTCCAGACAGGTAACCATCTGGGCATCCAGCCCCATGCCTTTAAAGACATGCTGGATTTCTTTGTGGAAGATATTGAAGATGTTACCGGCGTCGATTGTACTCCTCAATTAAATAAAAAAGGGGCTGATATTCTTTTTATCACTCCTTCGGGGGATGTATTTGCAGATCCCGGGACCTATACCTGTGAAGGTTACATGATCCTGTTCAAGTATCTTAAGGACAAATATGACCTGAATGTGACCTGGAGCACCTATGCATCAGAGGGCGGAAACTTTGGTTTCTTTACTTCCCATGAGACCATGAAACGGCTCAATGCCAAGATGTATGCGGAAGCCAAACGTCTGGGCGTAAAATGGATTCTGGGCGGTGAGTGCGGTCATATGTGGCGTGTCATCAATCAATATATGGATACCATGAACGGCCCTGCCGACTTCCTTGAGGAGCCGGTGAACCCCATTACCGGAACCAAATTTGAAAATGCCAAGTCAACAAAGATGGTTCACATCACAGAGTTCACTGCCGACCTTATCAAACACGGAAAACTTGAATTGGATAAGAGCCGAAATGCCGACCGTATCATGACCTTCCATGATTCATGCAACCCTGCAAGGGGAATGGGTCTTCTGGATGAACCCCGATATATTATCGAAAACTGTTGCGACCATTTTTATGAAATGCCGCCAAACACTATTCGTGAACTGACATTCTGCTGTGGTTCAGGCGCTGGTCTGAACGCAGGTGAAAACATTGAACTGAGAATGGCTGGCGGACTGCCAAGAGCCAATGCAGTGAAATATGTTCACGAAAAATTCGGTGTTAACACCCTGGGGACCATCTGTGCAATTGACAGAGCAGCCCTCCCGACTCTTTGTGAATACTGGGTGCCGGAAGTGGAAGTTTATGGAATCCATGAACTGGTAGGAAATGCATTGATCCTGCCCGGTGAAAAGAAACGGACAGAAGACTTGAGGTTTGAACCATTACCTGGCGTAGAGGCAGAGGAGGAAGAAGATGAATAAAAATTATATCATCACAGGACTTATAATTTTTGTCCTGGCCGTACTCTCACCGTTCTGGTTTAATATGATTACAACAACCCAGGCAGCGCCTGAACCGGAACTTCTGGGCAAAGCCAAGACGGAAAAAAAATGTGTGCTGGATAAATTTGACATGAGGGCCAATCACATGTCTCTTTTGGATGAATGGAGAGATTCAGTGGTAAGGGATGCGGATAGAATGTACACTGCTGCCAACGGTCATTCATTTAATATGAGCCTTTCAACAGGAGAAAATTCCTGTCTGGGCTGTCATGAAGATAAGGCTAAATTTTGTGACGCCTGTCATACGTACGCTTCGGTTGATCCCTATTGCTGGGACTGTCACACAAACCCCAAGGAGATTGAATGATGAAAAAAGAAAGAAGAAGCTTTCTTAAAGTAGCAGGTATTGCTGCCATTGGACTGGGTGCTTCTCCGGCAATTAACTTTGCTTCATCTGATTCTCATGGCACAGCCCATGCAGTGAAAGCCAAGAATGAAGAAGCGCTTACCGCCCATCGATGGGGCATGGTGATTGATACCAACAAGATTACGGATGAAGTGGTTGAAAGTATTGTCGAGGCCTGTCACAAAGCCCATAATGTACCTGACTTCAACCATGAAGTGGATGAAGAAAAATATCCCGATACAAGACCTGTCAATCACAAGCAGGAAGTCAAATGGATCTGGGAAGAGCATTTTCACAATGCTTTCCCTGACAAGGAAGATGAATTTCTGGCAGAAAAATTTCATGACCTGCCCTTTCTTGTGACCTGTAACCATTGCAAAAATGCACCCTGCGTTAAAGCCTGTCCGACACAGGCGACATTTAAAAGAGAAGACGGGATTGTCCTGATGGACTACCATCGCTGCATTGGATGCCGGTTCTGCATGGCAGCCTGCCCCTATGGATCAAGAAGTTTTAATTTCAGGGACCCAAGACCGTTTGTCGATGAGACTGTTTCAACTTTTCCCACCCGTACCAGAGGGGTTGTGGAAAAATGCAATCTCTGTGCTGAACGGCTGGCCAGAGGTGAACAGCCTCATTGTGTTGAGGCCAGCGAAGGGGCTATTGTGGTCGGTGATCTTGAAGATCCTGAATCCGAGGTTAGAGCACTTTTGAATGAACATTATACAATCAGACGTAAACAGAGTCTCGGTACCGAGCCTTCTGTTTACTATATCATGTAAAGGGAGCTATAGTATGCTTGAAATAGCTATTAAAGGAAGTAAGAATTACTGGTTATGGATAGTCTTTCTGCTCGCTGTAATAGGAGCAGGAGGCTATGTTTATATTGACCAGTTCATGAATGGTCTCATGATCACCGGCATGAGCCGGGATGTATCATGGGGCTTTTATATTGCAAACTTTACCTATCTTGTGGGGGTTGCCGCAGGAGGGGTTATGGTTGTCATCCCCTTTTATCTTCATGACTATGAAAAATTTCACAGAATTACGATCCTGGGAGAATTTTTAGCCGTTGGCGCTCTGGTCATGTGTCTTCTCTTCATTGTTGTGGATTTAGGCCAGCCCATCCGTATGCTGAACGTATTATTATACCCGTCACCCAAGTCAATACTGTTCTATGACATGCTGGTTCTCAACGGATATCTTTTTTTGAATATTGTTGTGGGATGGAAGGTGCTGGAAGCGGAAAGAAATCAGGTTAAGCCGGAGTGGTGGACAAAACCTCTGGTTCTTCTTTCCATTCCCTTTGCCATTGGTATTCATACGGTAACAGCCTATCTTTACTGCGGTCTTCCGGGACGCGGATTCTGGCTGACTGCCATTTTAGCCCCCAGGTTTCTGGCATCGGCATTTGCTGCGGGCCCTGCCTTTTTGATTATTCTTTGCTATATTATCAAAAAATTCACCAAATTTGACCCGGGCTGGGATGCCATGCAGACATTGTCCAAAATTGTCTGTTATGCCATTATTGCCAACCTGTTCTTCTTTTTGTGTGAGGTCTTTGTTGTCTACTATTCCAATATTCCAGGTCATAAGGCACATATCCAGTATCTGTTGTTCGGATATCACGGATATACGGCACTTGTCCCCTGGATGTGGACCAGTCTGGCGCTCATGGGAACAGGAGCCGTTTTCCTGTTGATTCCACAATTAAGGAACAACAAAACCCTGTTGCCGGTTACCTGTGCCATGATTGTTATCGGGGCTTGGATTGATAAGGGGCTGGGTATGATCTCAGGCGGATTTGTCCCTTCTCCTTTGCACCATGTAACAGAGTATGCACCCACAGGACCTGAAATCATTATTACCCTGGGGGTTTATGCTACGGGCTTCCTGGTTTTGACCATTCTTTACAAACTGGCAACCCAGGTTAAAGAAGAGGTTCATGGATAGTTTAACTCTTTTTTAAAAATATGAATCTTTATGCAGGGAAGTTTCTTTTTTAAAGGAAACTTCCCTGTTTTTTATTCAATGACTAAGCAAAAAAAAATATACTCCATACAAACCAAAGATTCTTTTTTAGAACAAAAAAAGAATGAACTTTTGAGTGCGGCTTATGAAGGCCATCATCAGGCTGTTGAACAGATTTACCATGATATTCTCAGATATAGCGAAACCAATTCAAAATTTACTGAGAATACAGAAAAACTGTTAAACCAGATACAAACCATCATTAAAAGATTCTATCCGAATTTTGAGAAACACTCTTCCCCTAAAATCCGGGGGTGTCATATCCGGCTTAAAACCATAATTTTAAATTCCATCAAACAATCTTCCGGCAGCATCCATCATGTGGATTTTCAAACCTGGGGTACGAAACTTGGTTTAGACCACCTTCAGAAGGATCTGGTATATAAAACAGCCATGACCTTTCAATTGTCATCCGGATGCAGTAATTTTTGCAGGCGGTGCAATGAATGGGCTCTGCCAAAGGTAAGGTCACACTTTTCCTATACAGCCATCCTGAAAATCCTCAGTCACATGGCAGATCAAGGCAATGATGAAATTTCCCTTTATGGTGCGTCTGACCCCCTGGACTGGATCGAAAATAAAAAAGATATAACCGACATCCTCGATTGCTTAAAAGAGATACCCATTGAATACAGTATTCTAACAAAGGTTCCAAAGGGAAAAATCCCTTTGTTAAAAAAACTTTTAAAAATAAACGCCAACCTTTCTGTCAGCATTACTTCAAAAAACAAAGCCCGTATTAAAAAAATTGAAGAAGAGCTTGAAAACCCCATCAGCAAGCAGCATGACCTGGACGAACTCTTGATCCCTGCAGGACTTGATGAAGATTTTGTTTCCATTAAACCCTCCGTCACCGACGGGTATGGTACGGAAATAACACCCGATGGGGCCTTTATCATAATTCCCACTTTTACCAGTGCTCTGCACCCTTTTGGGCACAAAAAAATCAGGATTACATCAAAAACAAACTTTTTCCCAATAAAAAAAACAGGCCGCAAGGCTCTTCTTGTGGACTATTTCAAACCCATTGAAGGGTATGATCTCTATAACAACCGAAATTATTTAGATGGGTTACTGGATGTGCAGATAGAATCCATCATCCTTGATAACGGTACTGACGAATTAACCCCACCGGGAATGCGAAGCCTGAAAGAATATCTTTCCATATTTGAAGAAAAGCCACGACTTCAAAGGAAAAAAATAGGCCGCCATCTGAATTTATGCAAAAAAGCAGACTGCCTGTCGTCTAAGCTGTCTGCTGTATCTTTTTTTCTTAAGTCCATCTCCGGCTATACACAAAAAAACCCAGTCAAAATAAAAATGATACAATTCCTTTTAAAAGATGAGATGAAAAATATCTCACATGCTTACAGTGACTTAATTGGCAACAATTCCATTGAGGCTCTTTTAATTAACTCCAATATTAATTCTTTTGATATTTTCAGATTTTATGTTTTCTGTCTGCTGAACAAATCCAAGGTGCAAGCAATACTTGAATTTATTACAACTTATCCGTCAGCATATGACCCTGTTAGCGATATCTTTGTTCAATCTTCACCATCTGATTAAAATTTTAATCGACCGAGCCAAGATATTTCTAAAAACAAAATTTTCCAGCGTTCTTTATCTTGACAATCTTAAGAGATAAGTATAATATTACGAGTTTTTTAAAATTGCGAAAAG
>QMMT01000088.1 GCA_003647385.1 Deltaproteobacteria bacterium | reverse complement strand
TATCAGAGAGGGATCTTGTGACTTTTCCTACCAGCTTGGAGATAAAGCCCGTTTCAGGGGGAACATATTTTCAAGATCAGGTAGGTATTCCATTGTTTTAAGAAAACTTGAAACAAAAATTCCCACCATTGAGGAACTGAATCTGCCGATTGCATTTCATACAATGGCAGAGGAGAGAAATGGTATTATTTTTGTCACCGGAGCTACGGGTTCCGGGAAATCAACATCCCTTGCAGCCCTGTTAGATAAAATTAATGAACAAAAATCAGTCCACGTTATTACCCTTGAAGACCCGATAGAATATCAGCATTCTCAGAAAAAATCCACTTTTAACCAGCGGGAACTGGGCGCTGATTTTGATACCTTTGCAAATGGTTTGCGAGCAGCTTTGCGGCAGGCACCAAAAGTGATTCTTGTGGGTGAAATGAGGGATCGGGAGACTGTAGAAATAGGTCTTTCCGCTGCTGAGACAGGTCATCTGGTTCTGTCAACACTGCATACGGTTGATGCCGGTCAAACGATTAATCGTGTCTTGGGGATGTTTTCCACTGAAGAAGAAAGACAGATCAGAATCCGTCTGGCAGATTCCATCAGATGGATTGTCTCCCAGAGGCTATTACCCAAAAGCAGCGGTGGCAGGGTGGCTGCCTTTGAAATTATGGGGTCTAATTTAAGGGTGAAAGATTCCATTCTCAATGGAGAGTCTGAAGGAAAGACATTCAATGATATCATTACCGCAGGCAAAGCCCAGGATATGGTTTCTTTTGATGAGTATATCATTTCTCTTTACGAAGAAGGAAATATCAGTGAGGATATTGCATCATCATATGCATCCAGAAAGGATATTGTCGGAAGAGGACTTGATTCGATAAAAAGTGCCCGTGGTGAGACCACAACGCACATTGATTCATTGGAAATTGATCATGGATATCAAGGAAGTTAAGCTATGAACGTGACATGTCATAATTGTAAAACAAAACTCAACATTCCGGATAACAAGATCCCCAGGGACAAGGCGTCAACATTTAAATGCCCCAAATGCAAAGAAAGGGTACATGTTCCTGCTGTAAAACAGCAGGAAACCGTCAGGGAAGATAAAGAACAATCCTTTCAACTCTCTTTTGATGAACGATTAAATGCTCTTATCTGTATTGATGGTGAGGGTTTGAAAAAAAAGGTGGTGGCTATTGTTAAACAGATGGGGCTGAATACTGAGGCAGTAAGCAATACCAAAGCTGCATTGAAAAAACTTGAATACCATATTTATCATCTGGTAATTTTTGATGATGCCTTTGATCAGAATACGGGTGTTTCAGGTATTCTTGACAGGATGAATACCAGTGATATGTCTTTGAGGCGAAGAATCTGCCTTGTCTGGCTCAGCAAACAATATAATACCAATGATAATATGGCTTCTTTGCATACCAGTGTAAACACGATTATTCATTTAGATGATACCCTTCAGATAGAAGCGCTTTTATCTAAGGCCTTAATGGAGCATAAAAATTTCTACACGGTATATCGTGAATCCTTGAAACTGGCCAGGAAAGCATAAAAAAAGGTATAGTTAATATTTTTTATGATTCAGCAATGGTATGAACCATTCAGTTTTTCTGAAGTTTTAAGAAGAACTTTTTCTTTTTTAAATATAGCGGTTTTTATCATTACGGCTATCGTTATTTTTTCTGAATTAAGGTTTGACTGGTTTGAAAATCTTGTCGGCTCTTATCTTGTTTCAACAAATGAGTCTCGCCCCGAAACAGGAGCTGTCTGGGATACAGGAAAACAAACGGCCAGTGCCCATGAGTACCTGAATGAAATTATCAGTAAAAAAGAAGATACCCGCCAAAGTGTTCATCAGGCAGAAACTTTTTTAGATCTTGCCTCAGGTATCCTGCCTGGTCAGTGGGTTACATTGGAGAAAGAGCAGTTTAAAAGACTTTATCTGACGCTTGAAAAACCCATTGCTCTGAAAATAATCGAACCGGCACAATTGGTATGGCTGTTGAATGGCGGCTCTCTGGACAGGATTTTCTGTGAAGGCATCACAGGGGGGATTAAACTATATTTTATTGATTCTGAGAACAGGGTGGTCAAACAGATTGATCTTGAGAAAGAAGATATCCTTGAAATAGAAAACGGTGGGAAACCTGTTCCAGGTGAACTTGCGGACATGGAGGGGTTTTCGGGGCGTATATATCCGGCCCGGGTTTTTTTTGACGCTCTGTTTAAACTGCCTGTTGATATTATTCCCGATCTGATGATGGATCCTAAACCTTTATTGAAACAGGATGGAAAGATCATTAATGTTGGTATCTGGAATGAAGCTATAAGTGGTTATATTAGACTTGGGTTTGAATTTGAAGAAAAGAAAAGCAAACAGGTTATTTTTATAAAAGGCCGTGAATGGGCGGTATGGCAGCTGAGCCTGAACCTTAAAGGAGAGGGCAATTGAATCTTTTTTTAAGGGTCATAAAGCTGGTTAGATTCTGCCTGTTTCTTGGCTTGATCCTTGTTTCCATCGGAATGCTTTGCGGGATGTTTCTGGTGTTTTATGCGGCAAAGGATCTCCCAAAACTTCCCTCGCCTTTAAGCCGCATTATTGAAAGACCGAAAACCAAGGTTTTTGCTTCAAACGGACAGGTGCTGATTACTCTTGGAGAGAGAAAAACCATTCCATTGAATATGGTATCCCAGGATTTTATCAATGCAATTCTTGCAACAGAAGACCACCGGTTTTTTGAACACCATGGGGTTAATAAGCTTCGAACCTTAAAAGGACTTTATATTACACTTTTTAAATCAGGAAAGGTCCAGGGGGCATCTACCATAACCCAGCAGCTTGCAAAAAATTTATTTTTCAGTTTTGAAAAAACATATCAGCGAAAATTTAAAGAACTGCTTGTGGCATTACAGATTGAGACGTCCAATACAAAACAGGAAATATTACATGCCTATATCAATCAGATTCACTTTGGTGCCGGTGCTCAAGGGGTTGAAAAAGCATCACGGGTGTTTTTTGGTAAATCAGCGCTTGATTTAAACCTGGCGGAAGCGGCACTCCTTGCAGGACTGCCCAAATCCCCTACGAATTATAATCCGTACAGGCACTATGACCGGGCGATAAAAAGGCGCAGGGTCGTCTTAAAAAGAATGGCACAAGTGGGGTTTATATCCGATCTTGAAGCTCAACAGGCCATGTTGAGCAGACCTGCACTTCATCATGAACAATCTGACTCAAGAACCGGAAGCTATTTTTTAGATGCACTGATAAATGATCTGATCCTGAAATATGGAGAAGATGTTGTTTATCATGGTGGTATCAAAGTCTTTGCAACCATTGATACAAGACTGCAGTCCTATGCCCGGCAATCTTTAAAAAAGGGCCTTGAAAGGCTTGATACAATGATGGGTATCCACCAGGAAAAAGAAGATCACCCCCAGGGGGCGCTTGTGGCCATAGATACCGGGTCCGGAGCAGTGAAAGCCCTGGTCGGGGGCCGTGACTATTACAAAAGCGAATTCAACAGGGCTATGAATAGCCAAAGGCAGTCGGGAAGTAGTTTTAAACCCTTTCTTTACTATTCAGCATTTAAAACTCTGGGGTTTCATCCAGCGACCATCATGACGGATAAGCCTGTCTCTATACCGGTAAAAGGAACCGCAGACTGGGAACCAAAAAACTTTAACAAGACTTTTTCAGGTGATATGATTTTAAAAAAGGCACTCATCAACTCTGTTAATACCATTGCAGCCCAGATCGTGGAAAAAATTGGCCCAAGAGCAGTTAACGCTACAGCAAAAATCTGTGGCATAAAGAGTCCTTTAAAAGATGTCTATTCTGTGGCGCTGGGAACATCAAACGTTACACCCTTTGAAATGGCCTCGGCATATACGGTTTTTGCAAACCTCGGTGTCCGGCATGACCCCTTTTTTTTCTGGCGGGTGGAAGATGCTTTTGGTCGTGTCATATTTGAACATATTGTTCAGGAAAAACAAGTACTTGAACCCACCATCACCTATCAGATAGTCGATATGATGAAATCCGTCATTGAAACGGGGTCCGGGCGATCTATCCGACAGATGGGCTTTAATCGTTCTGCTGCCGGGAAAACAGGTACAACGGACAGCTATAATGATGCCTGGTTTACGGGGTTTACGCCAACACTCTGCACATCGGTCTGGACCGGTTTTGATAAACAGAAGAAACTGGTTGATGTCAACAGAGTGGGGATTACCGGCGGGAAAGGTGCGGCACCCATCTGGGCTGATTTTATGATAAATGCCCTTAAATCAGAACCTGAAAGAGATTTTCCTATTCCTGATGATATTCGGTTTGAAACTGTGGATACAAAGACTGGGTGCAACCCAAAAGAGGATAATGAAACAATAAATGAGACGATAGAGGTTTTGAAAGTCCCCTTAAAGCCTGAACAGCAATTGTGTGTGGAAGGAGAGCTTTGATCTGGATCCTAAGAAATATTGGAATACATCTGTGGATCACGACACTTGTTGCCCTGCCATTGAGTTTTTATATACTGCCCGGGTTGACAAAGCTCTTTCCTGAAATCAGTCCCATTCTCACAGGGCTTGTGACGATTCTGGGCAGTGCTTTGGGGATGGGGTTTTTAATGGATCAAATGGCCAAAAAAACTGTGACCGGCCTGATTAAAGAAGGACAGGCATGGGAAAGATCAGGGATTCTTAATAAAGCAGAAAAGCAATATATAAAGGCCCTGAGGATCTATGATACGTTTCTTCTCTGGCCTTTTTTTGCCAAAAAAACAGCCCGGATTATATCCGGTGCCATTGCAAAATTTGAATTAAACTCTTTTGTTGAGAATAAAAATTTTAAAGTGGGAACGGTTGTTTATGTGAAGATGAACCCGGAAAATGAAGATATTGCCCGACTCTGGCTTGGAAAACTGAAAAGATCAACCATTGTAACATCACTTGAGCAGGAAGTATTATCCGCCCTTGCTGAAAAATACTATAATCATAAACTGTTATCCGCTTTAATAATTGATATTTTTCTTGGGTTGGATAGAAGAGATTTTATTGCAAAAAAACTCTATCAGCAGGGTCTAAATGATCCTGAGCTTAAAAAGAAGTATGCAAAAAAAATTGAAGATCTGATCGGCAGCCCAAATGAGACCATCGAAACTATCCAACAGGAAGTATCCTTTATAAAACCTGAAAAAAAACAAAAGAAAGAAATTGGGATCGGAAAAAGGATACAGGCTGCTCTACTCAACTGTCTTTCTTATCTGAAAAATTTATGGATGTTTATAGGATCTGTTTTGAGTTTTTTTATTTTATCTGCGGGCAAGTCAGTCACCTATATAAAAGAACATGAAAAAGCACAATTTTATTTAAAGACGGGACTTCTTTCAATGGTTTCAATCTGGCTTTTGTTTTTCATGGCAAATACCCTGTCGCATATGTTAAAATCCAAAGCAGTTGAAAAGCCGGAAAAGGAAATCCAAATTCAGGTACCCAAACCGTTTACAATCCAGGTAGCAGCATATCTAAAGCAGAAACACGCTTCCAGGTATGTTGATACCTTAAAGAAAAAAGGGATTGATGCCATCGTCAAAAAAGTGGGTGGTGGTGGGAAAATATGGTTTGTGGTTCGGGTTTCCGAATTTGTGGATAAGAAAAGTGCTGCAGCGTATGGTCAAAAATTAAAGCAGCAGGAAATTATTGATGATTTTTTTGTGAATAATAAATAATTTTTTAACTACAGATTACTGATAATGTATCTGTTGAAGACCCCTTCAATTAAAACTAAAAATTAAAAAGATTTGACAGCTATAGCCTTATATGACCATACTTTGATTCAATGAAAGATCCAATACAATTGAAAGAAAAGGAGAAAAAACATGGTCATTATTTCTAATGTAACCTATCCACCTGAAAGTACAAAAGAAATTGCAAAAAGATACTTGAAGGCACCTGTCCTGCCAGCGTATATCAATAAAAAAGGGCCTTATATATCAGCCAGCAGAACCGATGGTATGAATTCAATCACCTATTATGAACTGGAAAATAACAGGCTTGCAGAAGGCTTACAGGCTATTGCTGAAAGTCTGGCCATTTATTTTGGCGTGCCGGGGTATAATTACGACCTTAAACCATATTTTGAACTTGAGGAAGGGCTTAATATTCTTGGTTTGTAAGTTTTCGGGCAGACAATAAGTGGCCCGATCTAAAAGGTTGATTTTTATTTAGTGAGAGTGAATTTTAAAAAGGTAAATTATTAATGGACTCAGCCGATCCAGGGGTAATCCACAGAAAACTTGTTTTTAGAATTTGCTCCGTAGGCCTTATGATTGCAATTATCGTGGGGATGGGTGTCTGGCAAACCGGGAAAAATAAAATCGGTCAGGATATTCTGTGGAGCGCAAAAAATGGTTTTAAGCAGCTCAATGATCGGATTTGGACACTTTTAAATGATCCTGACAATTTAAATCCTGAGCTTATACAGCAACAACTTGTCACTGCAATGAGTGAACGAAGAAGTAACCAGCTTGGCTGGTTTGTCTCCGTTGGGATATATAATATTAAAGGTGAACTGGTTTCCATGGTTACGGATGATACATATGAATATATTGAACTTGTCAGGGAAAGGGCAGGCCGCTCAAATATAGACATTGAAGCGTATAAGACCATGAAGTCCAGCGTGACAAAGATTGAAGGTATCCCTCACTTGCAGATAATTTCGCCCTTGAAAAACGACCTTAATGATTTAGCAGCCTATGGGGAAACTTTTTTTGCTGTGGCACCCGAAACCGTGGAAAAAATCAGGGCCAGGGCACTCAGGCTATCCGGTAAATCAATCCTGATTGTTCTTTTGACCACGGGGTTACTATATCCTGTTGTCGTCACCCTGCTCCACCGGGTTTCATCTCTGTCAGCCAGGCTGTTTGAAGCTAACCTTGAAATGCTCAATGTACTGGGAAGCGCTGTGGCCAAAAGGGACAGTGATACGGATTCGCACAACTACAGGGTCACCATCATCTCGGTGAAACTTGCCGAAAAATTAGGACTGTCAAAACAAAAAATTCAGCGGTTAATAAAAGGAGCTTTCCTCCATGATGTGGGAAAGATCGGTATTGAAGACGATATCCTGCATAAACCCGGCCGCCTGAATGAAGATGAATTTACCGAGATGAAAAATCATGTTCCCTATGGCGTTGATATTGTCGCCCGGGCGGATTGGATAAAAGAAGCGATTGATATTGTCGGGTACCACCATGAAAAATATGATGGAAGTGGCTATGGCAAAGGACTAAAAGGGGATCAGATACCTGAAATCACAAGGATATTCTCAATTGCAGATGTCTTTGATGCCCTGACATCTCAGCGGCCTTATAAAGAGCCGTTCTCTTTTGAAAAGACCATGGATATAATTAGATCCGGCAAAGGAAATCACTTTGATCCTGTTTATG
>QMMT01000087.1 GCA_003647385.1 Deltaproteobacteria bacterium | reverse complement strand
GTGTATGACCAGATTACCACCCATACCATTTGGAACTCCTGAACACATGCTCACGTCACACAAGGGCTAAACTGGAAATAGATTTACTATAGGAATCCATTTCTGCGACGTCCTATGGATTTGCCGGTTACAGATAAATTTCCTATCATGAATAAGACCCTATCAAGCCCACACACACATTTGTTTAAGAAAATATATTTTGCAACTATTGTAGATAGGGTTGAAATGTTAAAAAATATTTTAATCAGTAGATTTTTTTATTCAAAAGACCATCAAACATGTACCCAAACATGTACCCATTCCGCTTTTTCTCATAAAAAAAGGCCTTCGAGAAATCCTTGAAAGCCTTTATTATCAGTGGTCGGGACGGCTGGATTTGAACCAGCGACCACTTGTCCCCCAGACAAGTGCGCTACCAGACTGCGCTACGCCCCGAGCATTTTGTTTTGAACAAGCGACTTTTATCACCCTTTAAAAAAGGTGTCAAGAAATATCACTTTTCTCTCTCTGAATTTATAAGAAAAAAATGACAATGATTCTTCTAAGAAATTGAGGACACTCAACCTGAAAAACAGTTATAATAAAGAAGTGGTCAACCCTTCTGCAATAGCAAATTTGGTCAACTCGGCAACGCTGCGAATATTCAACTTTGTTTTTAAATTTGTCCGGTGGATATCGACTGTTTTTACACTAATGTTTAATTTTTGGGCAATGGCCTTGCTTTTATGACCTTCTGCAATCAATTGCAGAACTTCCCGCTCTCTTTTGGACAATATTGAAAAAACTGAAATTCTGTCATCTGTTATGTTACCGGGTACAGAGGTAGAATCCCCATCTGTGAGCAGGTGTTTTACCTCGGGACAAAAACAGTATTTCCCTGACAAGACAGTTCGGATACACGTTAACAATTGCTTAAAGGAACAGGATTTTAAAACATACCCCAAAGCCCCTGCATTTATCATTCCGGCAACATAAATTTTTTCTACATGCATAGAAAGTGCTACAATCTTTATCTCAGGGTTTTCAGCAAGAATCCGTTTTGTCGCTTCCATTCCGTTAAGATGTGGCATGCTGACATCCATGATGATCATATCAGGCCGATGAAGTGCTGCAAGCTCAATGGCCGACTGGCCGGAATCTGCTTTTGCAACCACTTCAAACCTTTCTTCCATTTCTAAGGAATTGCACAACCCATGCTGTAAAATACTATGATCGTCTGCTAAAATAATTTTAACTTTTTCCATATTCACCATTTTTGCTTAAAGGGATTTGATGGTATTTGTCACCACACTTATCGAATCTATACGATTTCAACAAGCAAATTTTAAGGCATCAGTAAATAAAGCGACACAGATTCCTGAACCAGACAAAAAAAGGGCCTGAAGGGTCCTGCAACTGCTGGTTGCAGTAAGTGTTATATTATCCTAAAAAAATAAATGTTAATATTATTGCACAATTATCTGTTTTGCGTTAACATTCGGGCATGTTTAATGAAAATCAATTAAATGCCATAGATGCTGCGATTCATGACAATCTGATAACGGCCGGACTTGATAATGTCATCTTTATGGATATGGCTGGCAATGCCATTGCCAAGCATGATAATGGAAAAAGCCATCTGGATTCTATTGCCCTTGCTGCTCTTGCTGCCGGTAATTTCGCAGCAGTTGATGCAATGGCAAAACTTGTGGGCGAATCTGAGTTTTCATTGCTCTTTCATAAAGGCGAAAAATTAAGTATTCATTTCAGCAAGGTCGATGATGAGACTCTTTTAATTACAACGTTCAACAAAGATATTTCTTTGGGACTGGTGAGATTAAAAGTAGCTGAAACCATCAAGCAAATTAATACAATATTGACCAGTGACTGATCACAAGTTATGACGAGATAAAATTATTTTACCAGATTTAATTTTTTTATGATTTAGTTTTGCAGGTTTAGTTTTGTTTAAGGGGAGGTTGAACTTGGCGCTCATCAATGTAAAAACCAAAGAAGTTCAAATCAAAATTGTTTACTATGGTCCGGGAAGAGGTGGGAAGACAACAAACCTTGAATATATTAATGAAAAATACCGGGATCAGATAAAAACCGAGATGGTCAGTCTGAAAACCCAGGATGACCGGACCCTTTTTTTTGATTTTTTACCCTTTGATGTAGGGCAAATCAAAGGATTTGACATTACCATTCAATTGTATACCGTTCCCGGGCAGGTGAAATATAATGCTACCCGGAGGCTTGTATTGCGGGGTGTTGACGGTATTGTATTTGTTGCAGATGTACAAAGAGAACAACGTAAAAAAAATATTGAATCTTTAAACCAGCTCTATGAAAATCTTGAGACGTACAACCTTGATCTGTTTAAAATGCCTGTTGTCATGCAATATAATAAGATAGATCTGAAACAATCCGATATTCCGATTCTGTCTTCAAAAACCATGCAAAAAGATCTGAACGGCATTTTACGAGCCCCTGCATTTGAGGCTTCCGCTTTAAAAGGTGGAAATGTTATCCCTACTTTAAAAAAAACCATTTCAATGACATTGGCATCCATTCAAGACCAGCTGTTTTAAGGAGGTTTCTTTGAATTCTTTAACTGAACTTAAAAAGATCGTAGAGTCCCTGAACGAAAATATTACCAACGAAGATATTTTGGCTTTCCAAAAACAAATTTCACAACTTGGGCAGCGATATGAAGGAAACCCGAATGTGACAACTTTTTTAAAGATGATGAGATCTTTAAGTAAATATCTGGCCTTCAGGAAAAATAATGCCCATGCTGATTCAATTCCAGCCTTAAATTCAATTGTAGAGCAGCTTGAAAAAATTACAAATGACTCTGATCTTAAAGAAGATGATGCCAATCAAATTTTAGCAGATGAAATTGAAAAGTACAAAATCCTGAAAAATAAAATTGCCTCAAAACCCTCCATCACTGATAGTGACATAAATGATCTTAAAGCTGTGATTCTTGCCATTGACTGGGAAATTTCCGATACCACCCTTCAAAATTTTGAAACCGTTACCACAAATTTGCTTCAGCAATTAAAAAATTATAAAATTCATTATACTTTTTTAAAAATCATTCACAGTATCGGACGATATATTGGCAGAAAAAAAGCAAATGCCCCCACAGATTCCATCTCTATTTTACGATCTGTTTTTGAAAATTTTGAACAGATTGCCACAGCACCTGACATGACCTTTAAGGAGAAAAAACAAATTCTGGGAACCGATATCAACCGATTTTATGAATTTAAACAAAAAATTCCCCGACAAAAGAAGGTGGCCCACGTAACTTCCGACACATCTGAAGATGAATCGTTTTCGCCAGCTCTCTCGCATATTAAAAAAACGAGTGCGGCAGCAACAGGCGATGTCGTTCCCCTGACAACACTTAGTGAACCTGAAGATTTCCCTTCAGGAGGGAAAACTGATTCTGACACAATGGCACCTGCACTGGCAGACAAGAAAAGCTCATCAACAGGTCCAAGGGATATTATGGATGACCTTTTCAGTGTCAAAGAATCACCGGCCGATGAATTATTAGATGCCATTCATTTACAGGATGTTCCTGGACAAAGCCAGGGTCAGGCCCTGAATATGCTTAATCAGACAAGAGGCATCCCATCCGATGGAGTCAAAAATCTCACACTGCAGCGCCAGGACAATGAGCCCATACCGGAAATTGGAAACAGGCTGGATGAATTTTTTAACCTTGAGGCCCCGGAAGAGAGTCCAGTTAATGTCAATGCCAGAGACGCCCAGTCCACTGAAATAGACAGTGCAGAGGATGACAGTCAGGCAAATGGCATTGTCCCCTTCCAGCCGGAAGACGAATCTTTTGAAGAAAGCCCAGGTAAAGATGACAGTGACCCATTACCTCAAGTCTCTGATGTTGACATTGACATTTTAAACAGACTCAAAACCTTCTTTGAAACTTCAGAATCGCTACAGGACAGATCATCCTTGTTGTCTATCAACCAGGACATTTCTTTACTTGAAAAAAGCTGGGAAAATGATCCGGAAAAAATCTGCCTGCTTCAGATTATTTCCTCACTCACCAATCTGTTGAAAAACCGACCTGAAACTGCTTTACAGGAAAATAAAAGTACTACAAATGAAGCAGATAAAGATAGTCCTGATGCCCCACAGGAGAAAACTGTTGGGGTTTTAGGAAAAATCAAAGGAATATTCACCTCTTAACTCTAAAAATAAACTAAAATGATTTTCTTTTGTGAGGATTGTGGGGAAAAAAATATTTTAGCTCAAACACAGCTAAAAAATGGAAAAGCAGTATTCAGATGCACTGCATGCCATTATATGAATTCATATGCGTACCCGATATCTAAAAAAAACCTAAAAAAAATTGATCAATTTTTTAAAGACATTCAAGTATCTCCTGAAATTATTGGATCATTTCTTTTTCATGGGAAAACCGGTCTCTTAAAAAACAATATGCCCGATATGTTAAAAGAATCAGACTTAAAAGTTTTAGGTAAAACAATAACAAATAACTATCTTATCGGTTGTTCTCAATATCCGGATATCAATGAAATGACATTGGTCATAGCAAACAAAAATATGATTGCTAAAATGATAGACAGCAATCTGACACTTATCATTGTCAGTAAAATTTTTCCTTTATCCAAAAATATTTTAGATAAATTAGACCACCTGGTATCAGATAATACCGGACAAAACAGATAATCAAAATGGCAACCCTTAAAGAATTTTTACGGATTTCAAAATTAACCGGCGTTGATCAATATCTTATTGTGGATCATACGGCAAAGGTTGTTGCCCATGACATTAAAGATCCTCAAAAACTTGCTAAAATAATTTTTTCATGTGGTCAAAATTGTTTTGCCATTGGCAAAACCCAATTCAAATATCTTATCTTTTCAAGAAAAAATCGAAAAAATATTTTTATTTTTCCTGTTGGCAATTATTATCTTGGAGTGGTAAAATCTAAAACTGTTGATAATTTCATTCTGGCTGACAATATAATAAATTTTCTAAAAGGTCTTGTGTAAGAAAAGATCACATATTTAAGAGGGAGGCCCATGACTACACAAACGATTATTCTTATTTTTACTCTGGTAATATATCTTATCATTATATTTGTTTTCAATAAGGCCAGGATTAAGTATGCCGGCGGAAAAGTCGGAAAGGTCATCAACCTGATCTTAATAACGGTCTGTCTCTTGTTTATAGCAGATTATGTGATTATTTTCGATACAATGATAGATACTGACATTCTTGAAACAATCAAGGCTTTATTCAGGACAGCGGCCCTCGCTTTTTTAGCCTATGGCGGAGCAAAGGTAGCCGATTCATAGACAATATAATAACCGAGCCGAAAACTGAGAATTTTTAAGTAAGGCCCTCCCCGGGCCTTTTGCTTATCAAGAGAACAAAGAAAAAATACCGCCTTTTGTGCTGCTCTTTTTCTTTATTTTAAAATCTGAATAAATTTTCATAATGACATTTTTCATATCATTAACGATTTTGTTCTTTTCTTTAGATCCGGCTTGATATTTTTTTACATACTCCAACACTTTCTCAATACCATCCAGAATTTTGACCAATGGATGTGACCCCAAAATTTCTCCCACTTTTTTTAACACATGCAGACAATATTCGGAAAATCCTATGATTAAGAATTCCTTTGGATCATCTATGTATTCCAGGTGGTCCAATGCATTGGTAATGGCTTGAAGGTTTGAATTTTTATGGTTATCAGGGTGAAAACCGCTAAACACATCTTTATATTCAATGGGAAGACTGGATTTGCTTTCTTCAAACAGAGAATAGCTCCTATCGCCAAGTTCTTCTGTAATATTTTTCTTTATGGACTGCAGGATATCAGTGAAGACCGTCAGGATAGCCGAATAATCATTTTCTTCTCCCTCATCATCTAGTAGAATTTCTTCTTTCTGCTCGATCAATCCGGAGGAGATCACTGAGAAAAGTATTTTATAAACTGCAAACTCATCATAACCGCTTTGAGTAATTATCTGACGGACCGTACGCGTCCCATCAATTAAAGAAAGAATCCGCCATTCATTTGCATTGAGTTTAATGTCTTCCTTGCTTTGAACCTTTCCGGACATTTTAAAGATCGATTTATCACTGGGGATGGATTGTTTAAGGACAGATAATTCATCAATCCGTCTGGAGGCCTCAAGGATCAGCTTCATCGGATTCAACTGTGTCACGACCATGCCCTTTAGATTTAATTTGGCATCTTTATATTCAAACCTGCCTTTTTTCCAAAAAAGAAGATTATATAAAATTGCTTCAACCTGTTTGGTATTATACTTTTTCAGTGTATCCAGAGATACATATCCTTTATCCACAAGGATTTTACCCAGATGCATCTTTTCTTCCTTGGCAAGGGCAAGACATTTTTGAAGCTGCTGGGCGGAGATAACACCATCCGTCCGCATAAGAAACCCCAACCTTGCCTCCTTTAAAGAAGCAGATGCATAAATAATGGTTCCCTGTTCAAAAAAAACCCGGCTTTCCTCAGTATCACAGGTTACGGTAAGTACCCCTGATTTCTGATCATTGCACAGCAACTGAAGGATACTTGCCAGAGTTAATCCTTCAAAATCACCCTGAAGATTCATATTGTCCTTTGTTATCCTTTATCATTTACTCAAATCATCTGAAATCCTATCAGTAGCATACTATGCCATAATATTTTGCCTAATTCAATATTATCCTGTATAGAAAACATATATTTTAACTTGGCAGGTATGAACAATATGTTTAACTATTTTTTTAAAGGAATGACACATGTTGAATTTAAAAATCAGGAATCCGTTATTAAAAATTGTTGGAAAAGAGCGATTATTAGAAAAACCTGAAGAATTAGCCTGTTATTCCTATGATGCCTATTTTGAAGAAGCAATGCCGGATATGGTTCTCTTTCCTGTGACCACGCAAGAGGTCTCAGCAATTTTGAAAATCTGTTCAACCCATAAAATTCCTGTCACTGCACGGGGTGCGGGGACCAGTGTTTGCGGTGCCTCTATACCTGCCAGACATGGAGTCGTTCTCTGTTTTTCAAAAATGAACCAGATATTAGAAACAAATACCAAAGACAGATATATCATTGTTCAACCCGGGGTGGTCAATATTGATATTCAAAAAGCGCTTGAGCCTTTCAAGTTTTTTTACCCGCCGGATCCAGGATCCATGAATGTCTCAACCATTGGCGGAAATGTTGCCCAGAATGCCGGCGGACCAAGGTGTTTAAAATATGGAGTTACTGCCGACTACATTCTTGGAATGCAAGTGGTCCTGGCTTCAGGTAAAATAGTAGAATTTGGCAGTAGAAATGTTAAAGATGTCACAGGGTATCGATTGTCCGGTCTTTTTTGCGGTTCTGAAGGAACGCTGGGTATGGTTACCAAAATCATTTTACGCGTGGTGCCGCTTCCTGAAACAATCAAAACAATAC